>NZ_JAXMNS010000362.1:0-3947 GCF_034670285.1 Nocardioides sp.
GACGGCGGGCTCGACCCGTCGCGCAGCCGACGTCGCGGGCCTCGCCCCTGCCGCGGCACGTCGATCTCGCCGGTCGGCTCCACGAGCACCCGCGTCTCGGGGGCCCTGGCCTGCGGGTCGAGCAGGATCTCGTGCGTGCCGCCGTCGCGACCGTCGAAACGCACCACAACGGTCTCGAAGCCCTTGTGTCGCTGCATCTGGGCATACATCGCGTAGGCGCGCCGGTCGGCCTCGGTGAGGTCGACGCTGTCGGTGAACGGGGTGAGCAGCGCCCGCGGCCACAGGCGCCTCGCCAGCACGACGTTGACCTGCACCCCCAGCATCGCCATGACGGCGGCGATGTAGATGATGCCGATCAGCCCGAGGACCAGCCCGAAGGTCTTGTTGAGCGTGCTCGGCCCGGTCAGGACGTTGGAGGCGTAGACCGTGCCGAGGAACTGCAGGCCCTGCCACAGGACCGCGACGGTGAACGCTCCGGGCGCCGTCCGCATGCGCTGCGGGCTGGAGGGCCGGGCGAAGCGGAAGAGACCCGTCAGCACGAGTCCGACGATGATCACGGTCGCGAGCTGGATCAGGAGCCGCAGGGTCGTGTCGAGCCGGTCGGCGAACAGCATCGTGTCACCGCCGCCGGGCAGGCCGGCGGTGGTGATGGCGGAGAAGATCGAGATCCCGAGCACCGCGATGCCGGCGAAGAGGAGCAACAGGAGGCTCTTGAGCCGCAGCAGGATCGGGTTCGGCCGGCTGTTGCGGGGGATCGCCCACGCCACGGCGTGCGAGTTCTGGATCGACACCCCGAGGCCGAGGGCGCCGTACGTCGCCGCGACCGCACCGACGACGACCGCGCTCGTCGAGCCCTGGAGACCCTCGGGACGACCGAGCTGGTCACCGATGATCGGGAACGTCGCCAACGCCGAGTTGAGAACCTGCTCCTGGAGCTCGGGATCGCCCTGGAGGAAGAACCCGAAGATCGAGGACGCCAGCAGCAGCAGCGGGAAGATCGCGATGAAGGCGTAGTAGGTCAGGGTCGCGGCCAGGTAGTTGCCCTGGTCGTCGAAGAACTTGTAGATCACGGCCAGCGGGAAGCCGAACGGCGTGAACCGGCGCTGCGTGCGGTCGACACCGCTCACCACGCCCATGGCAGCAAACTACCGCGCCCGGACGCCGTACCGCCCCACGACGGCCCCGCCCACGCGCGTGGGTTGCCTCACGGAAAGAGCAGGCGGCCCGCGTCGTCGACCTCGAAGAGCTGGACACCGGCGAAGTCGGGGGCGTCCGCGCCGAGGGCGACAGAGATCTTGTTGGTGGCGTTGCGCATGACGTCGAGCACGACCTCGACGGCCTGGGCCGGCGTCAGATGGGTCCGGACGTCGTCGATGTCGGTGGGGCGCATGTCGGCAGGGGTCCAGATCAGGGCATCGGCGAGCACCAGGGCCGCCCGCCGAGGGCCGCTGAGGGTGCTGTTGCGGTAGTCGTCGACCTCCTGGAACATCACGGCCCCTGCTCCGGCCCGCACGGCGGCGAGGTCGCGGCGGTGCATGCAGACCCGACAACCGTGCTGGCGCGCGCCACGCAGCCGCACCAGCTCGGTGGTGACCGGGTCGACCTGGTGCAGCCGCGCCACCTCGCCGATGAACTCATCCATCATCGCCCGGGCGTGATCGGAGCGCACCAGGTCGGGATCGGCCCACTCCTGGACGCCGAAGAGGCTGTCGAGCACCGCGCGCACCCTGGGCGCGAAGTCGGCCACGTAGATCGCGAGCGCGCCGTCGAAGGCGTCGCGGGCCGTCGCGGTGAGCCAGGCCTCACGCAGGTCGTCGCTGATCTCGGTCACGTCGACGGCGAACTGCTCCGCGAAGGCCATCACGATCGCCTGCGGCACCGGCGCCGTACGACGCGGACCCGTCGGCGGACGACGCAGTGGAGTCAGCCCGAGCCCCTCGGCGGTGACCATGCGCATGGTGGCCAGATCGATCTCGCTGGTCGAGGACGGCCACATCGCAATCAGCCCGTCCAGCGCGGCCCCGGCGGTGGGGGCGTGGTCGCGCAGCGCCGTGGCGCCACCCACCGACCATGGACTGGGCATGGTCAATGACTAGGGGAATCGAGAGGCCCGCGGAGCCGGTCTCGGCGGTTCCGCGGGCCTGTCTCGTCGGCCACTCCTCGGCCACTCTTCGGGTGGGCTCAGTAGGACTTCGGCAGTCCCAGGGAGTGCATCGAGACGAAGTTGAGGATCATCTCGCGGCTGACCGGGGCGATCCGACCGACGCGCGTCGCGACGAGCAGCCCCGCCATCCCGTACTCCTGGCTCGCACCGTTGCCACCGTGGGTCTGCACCGCGCGGTCGACGACGTCGCAGGCGGCCTCGGCTGCGGCGTACTTCGCCATGTTGGCGGCCTCGCCGGCGGCCATCTCGTCGCCGGAGTCGAGCAGGGCCGCAGCCTTCTGGTTCATCAGCCGGGCGAGCTCGATCTCGATGTGGCTCTGGGCGAGTGGGTGCGCAATCGCCTGGTGGGCCCCGATCGGGACTTTGAAGACGACCCGCTCCTTGGCGTACTGCGTCGCCTTCTCGAGGGCGTAGCGCGCCAAGCCGGTCGAGAACGCCGCCGCCATGATGCGCTCGGGGTTGAGGCCGGCGAAGAGCTGCACGAGTCCGCCGTCCTCGTCGCCGACGAGCGCGTCGGCCGGCAGCCGGACGTCGTCCATGAAGACCTGGAACTGGTTCTCCGGCGAGACGATCTCCATCGGGATCGCGTTGGCCTCGAAGCCTTCCGCGTCGGTCGGGACGACGAACAGGCAGGGCTTGAGCTTGCCGGTCTTGGAGTCCTCGGTGCGGGCCACGACGAGCACGTTGTCGGACTCGTCGACGCCGGAGATCCAGATCTTGCGGCCGTTGAGCACCCAGCCGTCGCCGTCACGGCGGGCGGTGGTGGTGATGTTGTGGGTGTTGGTGCCGGCGTCGGGCTCGGTGATGGCGAAGCACATCGTCGAGGTGCCGTCGCACAGGCCCGGCAGCCACTTCTGCTTCTGCGCCTCGGTGCCATAGCGGGTGATGATCGTGCCGCAGATCGCCGGGCTGACGACCATGAGCAGCATCGGGCAGCCCTGGGCGGCGAGCTCCTCGCAGACCGCAGCGATGTCGCCGATGCCGCCACCACCGCCGCCGTACTCCTCGGGGATGTTGATGCCGAGGTAGCCGTTCTTGCCGAGCTCGAGCCACAGGTCGGTGGTCTTGCCACCGGAGCGAGCCTTCTCGGTGAAGTAGTCGCGGCCGTACTTCGAGGCCAGCTTGGCGACCTGCTTGCGGAGCTCCTGGCGCTCCTCGGTCTCGCTGAACATGTTGACGCTCACTGCTCTTCTCCTTCGACGACGGCAAGGACTTCTCCGGCGGCGACCTGCGCACCGGGCTGGACGTTGATCTCGGTGACCGTGCCCGCGGTGGGCGCGGTCACGGTGTGCTGCATCTTCATGGCCTCGAGGACGAGGACGACGTCGCCGGCCGCGACCTCCTGGCCGGACTCGACGGCGACCTTGACGACGGTGCCGGGCATCGGCGCGAGCAGGCTGCCGCTGGCGACGGCGTCCGCGGGATCGACGAAGCGCGGGACGGCGACCAGCGGGAGGTGACCCCACGGCGAGTCGACGTCGACGCGATCACCGGCGAGACGCACCTGGTGCACGGTGCTCAGTCCCTCGTGGTCGACCGCCACGCGCCAGCCGTCGGTTCCCCGGGCCACCGGTGTCGCCGACACCAGACGCACACCGGACACCTCGTCGTGCACGTCGGCCAGCTCGGGGCCGCGACGCCCGCGCTGCCACCCGACCCTGACCTCGGTCTCGCCGAGCTGGAAGACCTCCACCTGGGGGGCGGAGACGACGTTGCGCCAGCCGGACGGGATGCGCGACTGGACGGTGCGCTGCGCGACCGTCTGCTCGACTCGCGCCATCGC
>NZ_JAXMNS010000363.1:0-3908 GCF_034670285.1 Nocardioides sp.
CCTCGACGCCGGCGACGGTCCGGTGCTCCAGGTCGGCATGGACACCCCGCAGCTGACGCCTGCGCTGCTGCGCGCCGCGGGCGACGCGCTCGACGAGCACGACACCGTGCTCGGAGCGGCCGAGGACGGCGGCTGGTGGGTGCTCGGCCGTCACCGCACCGACGACGCCGCAGCCTTGGCGGGCGTGGAGATGTCCACCCCCACGACGTACGACGACACCCGGGCCGCCCTGGTCGCGCGCGGGTTGTCGGTGGCGAGCACCGCGGTCCTGCGCGACGTCGACGAGTACGACGACGCGGTTGCGGTGGCCAGTCAGGCGCCGGGCACCCGTTTCGCACGCGCCTGGGAAGCCGCACGCACGACAGGAGCACACCGATGACAGCCGACGGCACCCTGAGTCCCGGACCGATCACGGGGGAGAACCCGTTGCCCGGCTCGCTGGTCGAGCGCGACCTCGACGTCCCGTTCTCGACGATCTTCGCCCGCGCCCTGCAGGGCGAGCCCTGCGCCGTGGTCGGGCTCGACGACGAGCCCCGTGTGCTGCCGATGTCGGAGTGGACCCGTGAGGCCGACACCCACGACCACGCGCTGCTCGACCTCTGCGAGGGCGCGACCCTCGACATCGGGTGCGGACCTGGCCGGCTCACCGCTGCGCTCGCCTCCCGCAGCCAGGTCGCCCTCGGGATCGACGTCGTCCACGAGGCCGTGGGCCAGACGCGTGAGCGCGGCGGCTCGGCCCTGCGCCGCGACATCTACGACGAGCTGCCGGGGGAGGGCCGCTGGCACACCGCGCTCCTGGCCGACGGCAACGTCGGCATCGGCGGCGACCCGGTCGCACTCCTGCGACGGGTGCGCGAGGTCATCGACCCGCGTGGACGCATCGTGATCGAGGTGGAGGCGCCCGGCGTCGCGCACCGCACCGTGTGGGCCTCCCTGGAGACCGACACCTCACGCAGCCGACCGTTCCGCTGGTCGGTGGTCGGGCTCGACGACATCGAGGACATCGCCTTGCAAGCAGGCCTGGAGATCACCCACACCCGAGCGCTCGGCGCTCGCCGGATCGTCGTCCTGCAGGAACGCCGGTGAAGGCCGCCGACGTGCTCGACCGGGTTCCCCGGGAGTCCGACTTCACCAGTCGCCTGCGATCGCCGGCCGTCGCGGCGCGCGTCGGACTCTGGCTGGGGATCGCCTTCGGCATCTGCTTCCTGACGGGTCTGATCAGTCACTACGCCCAGAACGGCGACCAGCCGGTCCCCTTCCCGACAGCGCCCTACTGGGGTTACCGGGTCACGCAGGGGCTGCACGTCATCAGCGGCACCGCTGCGATCCCGCTCCTGCTGGTCAAGCTGTGGTCGGTCTACCCGCAGCTGTTCAAGTCGATGCCGTGGGGCGACGTGCGGGCCATGACGATCAGCGGCCTCGAGCGGCTCTCCATCGCCGTGCTGGTCGCCGGCAGCACCTTCCTCCTCGTCACCGGGCTGCTCAACACCTCTCGGTGGTACCCCTGGGCGTTCTCCTTCCGCCCGGTCCACTACGCGGTCGCCTGGATCACGATCGGCGCGCTGGTGGTGCACATCGCCGTCAAGCTGCCCGTCATCCGTGACGCCCTCACCTCGGACGTCGATGACACCACCCACGACAGCCCGACGGCGACCGAGCCGGGCGTGGTCAGCCGTCGCGGACTGCTGCGCTCCACCTGGCTCGCCACCGGGATCGCGGTGCTGGCCACGGCCGGCAGTACGGTGCCGCTCCTCCGCAAGGTCTCCGTGCTCTCCGTGCGAACCGGCGACGGTCCTCAAGGCGTCCCGTTCAACCGCACCGCCGCCGCCGCGCAGGTGACCGCGGAGGAGCGTGGCCCTGGCTGGACCCTCGACGTGGTCGACGGCGACGGTGTCGTGTCGAGCTGGTCGCGTGACGAGCTCGCGGCGATGACCCAACGCACCGAGACCCTGCCGATCGCCTGCGTCGAGGGGTGGAGCGCCAGTGCGGAGTGGACCGGGGTGCGGCTGCGCGACCTCCTCGACGCCGCGTCGGTCCCGCGTGGCGCCGACGTGCGAATGGTCTCGATGCAGAAGCGCTACGCCTTCGGGGTCACCGAGCTGCAGGGCAACTTCGCCGACGCCGACAAGACCCTCATCGCCCTGAAGCTCAACGGCGAGGAGCTCTCGCTCGACCACGGCTTCCCCGCTCGACTGATCGCGCCCAACCGACCCGGCGTCCTGCAGACCAAGTGGCTCACGACCGTGGAGGTCATCTGATGACCGGCGTGTGGGGTCTGCGCATCGGTCTGGGCGGTCTCGGGGTCCTCGTCGGACTGTACGGCGCTTACTTGCTGCTCAGTCGGCAGGACCTCGACCGGCTGGTGAGTGCGGCGATCTGGCTCGGCGGTGGGGTCGTCGTCCACGACGGGCTCATCGCCCTGGCCACGATCGGTGCCGTGGCGCTCGGGGCCCGGGTGCTGCCTGTGGTCGCGCGCGCACCCGCGGCGGTCGCGTTCGTCGTGGTCGCTCCGCTGACCCTGATCGCCATTCCGGTGCTAGGCCGGTTCGGTGCGGAGCCGGACAACCCGACGCTCCTCGACCGCAGCTACTGGCTCGGCTGGTCCGGGCTGGTCGTGGTGGCGCTGAGCGTCGTCGTCGTCGCCTCGCTCGTCCGCGCCCGCCGTACGACGTCCGAGTCCGGCGGCGCACCGAGCTGATGGCCCGCGTCCTGGTCGTCGACGACGACACCACCGTGCGTGAGGTGGTGGTGTCCTACCTGCGTGCGGCAGGGCACGACGTCGACGAGGAAGGCGACGGGCACGCGGCGTTGGGTGCCATGCGAGAGCGCCCGGCGGACCTGGTCGTCCTGGACCTGATGATGCCGGGCCTCGACGGGCTCGAGGTCGCTCGGCGGCTGCGCGCCGTCGGCGACGTCCCCATCATCATGCTCACCGCCCTCGGCACCGAGCAGGACCGCGTCGCCGGCCTGGAGATCGGCGCCGACGACTACGTCACCAAGCCGTTCAGCCCCCGCGAGCTGGTGCTGCGCGTCGACTCGATCCTCAGACGGGCCCCCGGCGGCTCGCCGGGCCTGCCGACGCTCGTGACCGACGGTGACCTGGTGGTCGATCACGGCCGCCGCGAGGCGCGCCTCGGCGAACGGGTGCTGGCGCTCACGAGCCGCGAGTTCGACCTGCTGCACTTCCTTGCCGCCAATCCCGGCGTCGCCTACTCCCGCGACGACCTCCTGCAGCAGGTCTGGGGCTGGTCGATCGGTGACCAGTCGACCGTCACGGTCCACGTGCGTCGGCTGCGCGAGAAGGTCGAGGTCGATCCGACGAGTCCGTCGCGGCTGCTGACCGTGTGGGGCGTCGGCTACCGCTGGGAGAGCGCCTGATGTATGCCGAGCTGCTCATCTACTCCGGCCTCGCCTCCTGCGGCGTGGGCGCGGTCGGCATGGCCGCGGGCTACCTGCTGCGGCACCGGTCGATCCGGTGGCAGCTCGGGCTGGTGGCGGCCGTGGCGGCGGTCTCGGTGCTGGCCGGAGTGCTGGCGCTGGCCAACCGGATGCTCATCTCGGACCGCGACATCGAGGCCATCACCCTGGTGGTGGGCGTCTCAGCCCTCACCGCCACGGTCGTCGCCGGACTGCTCGGCGCGGCGCTGGTGCGCTGGTCCGAGGCGCTCCAGGCAGGGGTGCGCAACCTCGGGGTGGGCAGCACCTACGTCGCCCAGCGTCGCGGTCCGCGCGAGTTCCAGGCCCTGGCGACCGAGCTCGAGACCACCCAGGCCCGGCTGGAGGAGTCGCGCGAGCGCGAGCGCAGGCTCGAGGATGCCCGCCGCGAGCTGGTCTCGTGGGTCTCTCACGACCTGCGGACGCCGCTGGCCGGCATGCGCGCGATGACCGAGGCGCTCGAGGACGGCATC
>NZ_JAXMNS010000364.1:0-3898 GCF_034670285.1 Nocardioides sp.
CAGCAGGTCACTTCTTGATCCTGATCGAGAAGTCCTGGGTGCTGGCGGCGTAGTTGCCGGCACCGAGGTACTTCGCGGTGAGGTCGTGCTTCTTCGCCTTCTTGAGAGAGGCCAGCGAGATCGCGACCTTGCCGTTCTCCTCCAGGACACCCTCGCCGACGGTGCGCTTGCCCTTCTTGATCTTGACCGTGCCCTGGGGGTCCAGGCCGCGGCTGATCACCGTGACCCTCGCCTTCGGGTTGGTGCCCTTCTTGACCTTTTTGGGCGCCCTGACCTTCGTGCGGGTCGAGGCCTTGTCGACGACGAAGGTCAGGTCGGTCGAGCTGGCGGCGTGGGTGGCGTCGCCCGCGTACGACACGACAGCGTCGTACGAGCCGGCGTTCAGGCCGCGGGGCAGGGCCACGACAGCCTCGCCCTTCTTCATCTCGGCGGTGCCGACCTCGACGTCACCGATGGTCACGCTCACCGGGCCGGTGGCCGCGGTGTCGACGGTCGTCGCGACGATCGTGCTGTCCTCGCCGTACGTCGACGGGTCGGGGTTGCGCACGGCCGTGATGTCGGTGGCGATCACGCACTCGACGATCTTGATGTTGTCGACGAACCAGGCCGAGTAGTCGGCCAGACCGCCACAGCCGTCACGGCCGATGTCGACACGCAGCTGCACCAGGTCGCCGGCCGCGATGTCCAGGGCCGTGAGGTCGACCTGCGACTCGCCCCAGCTGCCGGTGACCTGGCCGCCGTCGGTGCCGGTGAAGCCGTCCTCTCCCGCGAGCGGGTTGGTGTTCTGGGCACCCAGGCTCAGCAGCGTGCTGGGCGCGTTGAAGGTGTAGGCAGCGGCGGGGATGACCTCGAAGTCACCGCCGTCGATGCTGATCTTCATGTTGCCGCCGTCGAAACCGCCCTCGGTGGCCACGTAGTGCTCGAAGGTGAGGCGCGGGGAGATCCCGCCCTCGGGCATCGTGATGACCGGGCTGATGATCGAGTCACGACTGGAGAAGTCGTTGACCCCGTCGCCGGAGCAGTCCCCGAGGTCCGGAGCCGGACCCCGGGCCACGGTGCCGGCGTGGTTTCCGGGCACCTCGTCGGTCGCCTCCCAGGGAGCGCCGAAGCCTCCGGCGTACCCGAACTGGGGGAGGTCGGCGAGCTCCTGCTCAGGAGTCCAGCGGTCCAGGCCCTTCTCGAAGTTCTCCGAGAAGAGGACGCGCTCGGCGAATCCGGCGCCGCACACCGACGGCGAACCCGCCTCGAGCAGGGGCTGGAAGTTGCAGACGACCGGCTCGACGCGCATCTCCACCGCAGTCATCGTGTTGACGACCTCGGTGCAGTCGCTCGCCACGATCGGCGTCGCCGGGGTCTGGCCGCCGTCGGTCTCGGTCGAGACCTGGTTGATCTCCATGCCGACGAGGTCGGTGCAGGACTGCTCGAGGGCGTCAGCGGCGTCGACGAAGTCCGATCCCGGGGTCAGGTAGGCGGTCTGCGCGCGCCACCAGATGTTGGCGGCCTTGTCGAGACCCATGCCGTTGATCGACTGTCCGTTGAAGTCGCCACCGTCGACCATCAGCGCGTAGGCGTGGTTGGGCACACCGGAGTTGCCGTGCACGCCACCGTTGTCGGTGAAGTTCGGGTCGCAGTTGTACTCCTCGTCGCTCACCTTGCCCGGGTCGCCGTAGCAGGTGGGGTTCCACATGTCGCGGATCGCTCCGCCGAACGCCGTCGACTTCTCGCCTACGAGCCAGCGGGTGGAGTCGGTGCGCGTCGAGATGTCCTCGGCAGTGATCTCGATCGTCGAGGTCCCGGCGGCCTTGAAGCGCGTGCCGTCGGCCTTGCTGACCATGATGCCGGAGATGTCGGCCGAGCCGGCCACGGCGAAGGGCACGCCGGTGACGTTGTTGCCGATGACGATGCCGGTGGCGCCTGCGGCCTCGGCGTTGTTGACCTTCAGCTGGAAGGCGCACGAGCCGCGGTCGACGTAGGCGTAGGAGCCGGCGACGGCCGCGGCGTTGGTGAAGGGTGAGCAGCCGTCGGTGGTGCTGGCGCCGGTGGCGTCGGACGGGTCGGTGGCCACGACGACGTCGGTGGTGACGGTCTCGGTGGTGTAGCCCTCGCCGAAGGAGGCCGCGGCCGCCTTGCAGGGACCGGCCTGGGCCTCGGGCTCGAGGATGTTGACCTCGAGGGTGGGGGAGGCCGTCGGCTCGCACTCGCCGTCGGGGCGCTTGGTCTCGAAGGACTCGCCCTCGTCCTCACGGCCGTTGACCAGGTCGAGGGTCTCGCCCCAGACGTCGGAGTAGGCCTCGTTGAGCGCGCCGGACTGGTACTGGTAGATCAGGCCGGAGGTGTACTCGGTGTAGGCGTGGGCCCACTCGTGGGAGACGATGTCGTCAGAGGTGACGCCGTCGCAGTAGTTGGTCGTCACCCCGTTCCAGTTGGCGTTGGGGCAGCTGATGCGAGGGTCGTTGTTGACCGTCTTCATCACCGCACCGAGCCCGTCGTAGGAGTCACGACCGAACGTGTTGGCGTAGAGCCAGTAGGACTCGCCGGCGGAGTTGACGAGGTTCTGCTGGTCCTCGGTGAGCTCGCCGGGGAAGGCGTCGCCCTCGGCCCAGACCTGGTCAGCGGCGGCGGGGGAGGACTCGTAGAGCTCGCGCTCCAGGGCGTCGGTGACCGTGGTCCACCGGTTGAGCGGCTTGCGGGTGTTGGCGTCGACGACCACCATGTCGCGCACGCCGTCACCGACGACCTCGACCACGTAGGCCAGGCGGTTCTCGCCGGTGTCGTCGCCCTTGAGGGCGCCGGTGCGGTAGATCACGAGCTTCTGGTCGACGGCTCGCAGGCCCTTCGGCGCTGCGGCGGGAGCGTCGTGGCGCTCGATCGGCTCGGTCTCGACGTAGCGCACGGCGACGTCGGCGGCCTGGGCCTTGCTGTAGGTCGGCTCCACGGAGAGATCGAGGTCGGGAACAGCGAAGCCGGCGATCGAGGTCAGGTCGCCGTCGCGGTCGACGTTGGCCTTCAGGCGCGAGGCGAAGACCTCGACGCCCTGGTGCTGCTGGACGTAGGAGACGGTCCAGCCGTAGCGGTTGGGCGTGATGCCCGTGCGGGTCAGCTCGCCCTTCGACGCGCCGAAGGCAGCGCCGTGCTCGTCGAGGTAGGCGTCGGTCTTGGCAGCAGCCTTTGCGGTGCTGTTGCCGGCGATCGCGGGGAGCAGGTCGGCCTTGGCGCCGCGTGCGGCGACGAAGCCGACCTTGCCGGTCGCGCTCTCTTCGGTGACACGGACGTTGCCGTCCGCGTCCTGGCGCATGGCTTGTACGCCGGTGGGGTCAGGCGCGACCTGGGTCAGGCCGGCCGCAGCCGAGGGTGAGGCAGGCGAGAACGCCAGCCCCGTCCCGAGAAGTGCCAGGCTGAGCCCGGGCTTGAGGAATTTCACGTGTTTCCCTCCGAGTGGGTGAAATTTGGGTGTCTCCAGGGGTGTGAGCCACCGCACACGCACCTTAGGAACAAAGTGGCAAGACAATCCACTCCTATCGGTCACTTCCAGGTCACGAATTCGACGCGCGTCGTTTTTTGAGGGCACACCTGGCAGGGCGACACGCAATCTGGGGTGCAAGTGACTGGTGTGACGATCGCCTAGGTTGATGACATGGCGACCCGTACGTCTTCCCCGACGGGTTCGCGGAGCAAGAGCACGGCTACGACCGGTTCGACCCGGAGCAGCAGCTCGAGCACCCGATCCCCGAGCGCCAGGAAGCAAACCTCCCGACCCTCCTCCACCTCGACCGCACGGTCGGGGGCGAAGAAGCCTCCCGCCAAGAAGCCGGCCTCGAGCAAGACGTCAGCCAAGAAGCCCACCGCCAAGCGCACGGTGGCCGCCAGGCCGGCCCCTCGCGCGGTTCGCACGGGCACC
>NZ_JAXMNS010000365.1:0-3898 GCF_034670285.1 Nocardioides sp.
GCGCCGTACGTCGTGACCCGACCGCGAGGGACGGACTCGACGATGCCGAGCACCCCCTCGACGTACCTCTCGTCAGCGCGCACCGCAGCAGGCTACCGATCTGCAGGGCGGCTGCCCGAGTGGTTCAGGGCCACCGCCACGCCGGCGACCAGGAGCGTCGCGACCAGCAGGCCCGTCTGCCAGAGCGCAACCTGCGCCGACGCCTCGTCGGCGACGCGCGCCACCAGCCACACCAGCGGCGCGGCCACGAGCACCAACGCTCCGCGCGCGGCCCAGCGCGAGCCCAGGCGGGCGTCCACCGGCACGCCCCCGGGCCCGTAGGCCGCCAGGAGCCCGGCGAGGTGGGCCAGCAGGAGGAGGAGGGCGGCCACCAGGATCGAGGGGTGCAGGGCGTCGTCGACCCGGCTCCACCAGGCCACGACGACACCGAGGGTGAGCAACCCGGCGCCGGAGTCGGGCGCGATGGCGAAGCCCACCGACAGGACCACCACGATCGCGACCACCGAGGGCGGGGCGCTCTCCCCTGCGGCCGACGCCACCAGCACGGCCGAGGTCGGGGCCAGCAGCATCACGAGGAGCAGCGCGAGCGCCGACACCGGCCAGTCCCGCAGGGCCAGCAGGGCACGGAGCAGGTCCGCGGGCGCCCTCACGCGCGCACCCGCGGGTGTCCGCCGCGGCGACCCAGGTCGCGCATCACCTCGTCGACGGTGCCCCGTCCGCGCCACGTGACGACCGGGCACCCGATGGCGTCGAGAGCGCTGAGCACCCCGCCGCGGTCGAGACGACGCATCCGCCAGGCCAGGTCGACCAGCGTCTGGTCGCGGTCGGGCAGGTCGGGCACGAGGTCCTCGGGCAGCGTGTCGATCACGACCGTCGGGATCCCCCGTCGCGTCAGGGTGGCAGCCGTCGTGGCGATCGTGTCGGCCAGCAGCGGCGACAGCAGGACGACGGTCGTGCCGGCGCCGACGCGCAGGTTGAGTCGGGTGGCCTCGTCGTACGGCGCCGACCCGGGTCGTACGGCGGCGAGGGTGCCCAGCACCCGCCTCAGGTGACGGCGCCCGACCCCGGCGGGCACAGGGCGCGCGCGATCGCCGATCAGCTTGAGCGAGACCCGGTCGCCCTGGGCCGCGGCGTGCTCGGCGAGGGCGGCCGCGGCGCGCACGGTGAGGTCGAGGCTGCTGGTGCTCCCACCGAGGCCTCCCGAGGCGCCGTGCTCGGCGAGCAGGTCGACGACCAGCATCAGTCCGGCGTCCTGCTCGGCACGGGTGGTCGTGGTGTGCAGCGCGCCGGTGCGCGCCGAGACCCGCCAGTTGATCCGACGCAGCCGGTCGCCCGGCTGGAAGGTGCGGATGCCGGCGAGCTCGCTGCCCTGACCCTGCTGCGTCGAGCGGTGAGCGCCCACGAGGCCCTTGGGTCGGGGCTGCTCGGCACGCGAGTCGTAGGCGGGCGCCGCCGGCAGCACGCTCAACGGGCGCTCGGCCGGGACCACCGGCCCCCAGCGGAACCCCGCCCAGGTGCTCGTCAGCGCGATGCGTTCGCTCACGACGTAGCCGCCCCACCGGCGCGGGCTCACCTCGAGCTGGCGAGTGGCGGGCCACGGCGAGACCAACCTCCCCTGGTGCGGGCGACCGACGACCAGACGCTGGGGGGTCAGCACCCGGGTGACCTGCTCGACGTCGTCGGCTTCACTGATGTGCAGGTCGAGGGAGACGCCCTCCCCCTCGCGCAGGGAGGTGTGCGGCATGGCGGTCTCGACGAGGGGTCGGCTGATCGGTCGGCGCCACAGGGCGGGCACCGACACCAGCAGCAGTGGGACCGTCAGCACCAGCACACCGGGCTCCCCCAGCACGACGGCAGAGGCCAGCCCGCCGGCGCCGAGCACGGCCGATCGCCGCAACGCACCCGTGGCGCGCCAGTGCACGCTCAGACCTCGAGGGTCGTCGGCGTCGGGACCCGTCCGAGCAGGTCGGCCACGACGGTGGCCCCGGAGGCCTCGGTCATCCAGAGCTCGGGCTTGATGGAGATCCGGTGGGCCAGCACCTCGCGGGCCACGGCCTTGACGTCCTCGGGGATCACGTAGTCGCGCCCGTTGAGCACGGCGACGCCGCGCGCGGCGAGCACGAGACCGAGCGACCCGCGGGGCGAGGCCCCGACCATGACGTGGCTGTGGCTGCGAGTCGCCGCCGCGAGGTCGACGCAGTAGCGCCCGATGCTCGCATCGATCCGGACCGCCTCGACGCAGGCCTGGAGGGCGCGCACCCCGTCGGCGTCGGTGAGGGCCTCGAGCGTGAGCTCCTCACGCTGCCGCTCGACGCGGCGGGTGAGCACGTCGTGCTCCTCGGCCGCGCTGGGGTAGCCGAACTCGACCCGCAGCAGGAACCGGTCGAGCTGGGCCTCGGGCAGCGGGTAGGTGCCTTCGTACTCGACCGGGTTGGCCGTGGCGATCACCGAGAACGGGTCCGGCAGCGGGAACGTCTGCCCCTCGACGGTCACCTGGCGCTCCTGCATCGCCTCCAGCAGCGCCGACTGCGTCTTGGGAGGGGTCCGGTTGATCTCGTCGGCCAGCAGCAGCCCGGTGAAGATCGGGCCCTTGCGGAAGTCGAACTCGCCGCGACGCTGGTCGTAGATGAACGACCCGGTGAGGTCGGCCGGGAGGAGGTCCGGGGTGAACTGCGCCCGCGCGAAGTCGAGTCCGAGCACCTGCGCGAGCGACCTGGCCGTCAGGGTCTTGCCCAGGCCGGGGAGGTCCTCGACGAGCACGTGTCCCTTGGCGAGGACGGCGGCGAGCACGAGACCGATCCGGTCACGCTTGCCGACCACCGCCCGGCCGACCTCGTCGAGGATGCGGGTGCAGAGGTCGGCGGCCTCGCGGGCCGACAGCTGGCCCGCAGGGGCGGTCGGGGCGCTCGACCCGGGGGCGTCGGCGGTGTCAGTGGTGTTCGGGGTCATCACAGCTCCTCGATGGTGCGTAGGCAGAGATCGATGTCGCCGGGCGAGAGCCGGCCGTCGCGTGCGAGCAGCGTCAGCACGGGCTCGCCGAGGTGGGTGCGGCCCTCGTCGGAGTCGAGGCCGACCCCGTGCGTCGCACGCAGCGCCCGGTCGGCGAGGCCGCGGAGGCGCCGTCGCAGGTGGTCGTTGGGAAGTCGGGCGCTCTGGTGGCTCTCGAGCAGACGCAGGTCGGAGAAGGTGGCGCTGTCGCGGCCGCGGGTGAGTGGGTCGCCGATCGCACGCGGCACCCACTCGGTGCGTGCCCCGGTGACGCTCTCCGCCACCAGCGCGTAGCCCCCGACCGCGAGCGCGGTGAGCAGCAGGATGGCGATCGGGTCGGGGTCCAGGGAGAGCAGGGCGGTTGCTGCCCACACGCCCAGACCGACCGCGACCACGCTCGCCGTACGACGAAGTGCCTGCTGGGCCGTCACGAGCCGACCCGCCCGTCGCGGGCCGAGCCCGGCAGCGTGGTGCGGATCCGGCGCAGCGCGTCGCCCGCCGCCGACCGCTCGGTCTCACCGAGGTCGTGGTCGGAGAAACGGGCCAACCGGAAGAGCTCGGCCAGGTCGGCGGTGGCTCGGTCGTCGGCCCGCACGGACTCGAGGAGCCGTACGGCGAACTCCGTCGACGTCTCCCACATCTCGCGAGGCACGCCCGCGAGGGCGGCCTGGTGCTCGAAGCGCAACCAGGCCTCCACGATCCCGTTACGAGGCGCCCCCTCGGCCAGGGCTGCGTCCTGCTCGTCGGCGTCGGCGAGCATGGCCGAGGCCACGGCGTCGACGGAGCCGACCAGGTCGAAGTCGGGATCTAGGTCTTCCTCGAGTCGGGACTCTCCCGACCTGGCACGACGGCGCCGCCAGGCACGCACCACCAGCAGCACCAGAGCCAGCGCGGTGACGACCGCCGCGAT
>NZ_JAXMNS010000366.1:0-3869 GCF_034670285.1 Nocardioides sp.
GAGTGGCCGCGGCTGGCAAGGCTGACCCCCGTGAACCTCCACGACTGGATCGACGAGCTCTGCGACGTGCTCGACCTGGACACCGAGGTCGACGAAGGTCTCGTCAACGACCTCTCCGACCTCGCCTACGACAACGTCGACCACGCGGCCGGCGCGGTGACGGCCTACCTGCTCGGGTACGCCGCCGGTGCCGGGGGTGCCGGCCCCGAGGCTGTCGAGCAGCTCGCCGCCAAGGCCCAGGAGCTCGCCGAGCGCTGGGACAAGCCGGTCCTCGCCGAGCCGGGTGAGCCGGCCGACACGGGCGGCTCCCTGGACGACGAGGGCGTCGAGCTCGGCTTCGACGTCGCTGCCGAGGACGAGGAAGAGGAAGAGGAATGAGGGCCGTCCACGCCGAGGGCACCGGCGGTCCCGAGGTCCTCTCGGTCCGCGAGGTCCCCGACGTCCAGCCCGGGCCCGGGGAGGTGGCGATCGAGGTGGTCGCGACCGCGGTCAACCGCGCCGACACCCTGCAGCGCCAGGGCCTCTACCCGCCCCCGCCGGGGGCGAGCGACGTCATCGGTCTGGAGTGCAGCGGTCGGATCGCGAGCCTGGGTGAGGGCGTCGAGGGCTGGTCGGTCGGCGACGAGGTCTGCGCCCTGCTGGCCGGGGGCGGCTACGCCTCGCGGGTCGTCGTGCCGGCCGGGCAGGTCATGCCCGTGCCCGACGGCATCGACCTGGTGAGCGCCGCCGCGCTGCCCGAGGTGGCGTGCACGGTCTGGTCGAACGTCTACATGGTCGCCGGGCTCCGCCCCGACGAGACCTTCCTGGTGCACGGCGGCGCGGGCGGCATCGGCACGTTCGCCATCCAGCTCGTCAGTGCGCTCGGCTCGCGGGTGCTGACCACCGGCGGCACGCCGGAGAAGCGCGCGTTCTGCGCCGATTTGGGGGCCGCGGTCACGATCGACTACCGCGAGGAGGACTTCGTCGAGGTCGCCCAGCGCGAGGAGGCCGGCGGCGTCGACGTCATCCTCGACAACATGGGCGCCGCCTACCTGGGGCGCAACGTCAAGGCCCTCGCCACCGAGGGCCGTCTGGTCATCATCGGGATGCAGGGTGGCATCAAGGGTGAGCTCAACATCGCCGCGCTCCTCAACAAGCGAGCCGCGGTGATCGCGACGTCGCTGCGCGGACGCCCCGAGGCCGGCAAGGCCGCGATCTGCGCGGCGGTCGTCGAGCACGTGTGGCCGCTGGTGGCCGCCGGCGCCGTACGACCGATCATCGACCGGGTCCTGCCGCTCGAGGAGGTCGCCGAGGCGCACCGGGTCATGGGCGAGGGGTCGCACACCGGGAAGATCCTGCTGACCCTCTGAGGGCGCCCGATAACGTGGCGTCCATGAGCGAGGAGCAGTCGACCCCCAGCAGCGATTCCAAAGCCCCCCAGGACCCCCAGGGCACCGAGGACGAGCAGCACATCACGATCATCGGCCCCGACGGGCAGCCGATCGGCACGGTCTCGGCCTCGGCGCTGGCAGCGCAGGGGGTCATCGGGTCGGACGACGGCGAGGACGGCGAGGACGACGGGAACGCCCGCGCGCTGAGCGACCTCGTCGAGCAGCCGGCCAAGGTGATGCGCGTCGGCAGCATGATCCGCCAGCTCCTCGAGGAGGTGAAGGCAGCGCCCCTCGACGAGGCCAGCCGCCTGCGCCTCAAGGAGATCCACCGCGCCTCGATCAAGGAGCTCGAGCAGGGCCTGGCCCCCGAGCTCGTCGAGGAGCTGGAGCGGCTCTCGCTCCCCTTCGCCGACGACGCGACGCCGTCCGAGGCCGAGCTGCGCATCGCCCAGGCCCAGCTCGTCGGGTGGCTCGAGGGGCTCTTCCACGGCATCCAGACCGCGATCTACGCCCAGCAGATGGCGGCGCGCGCCCAGTTCGAGCAGATCCGCAAGGCCCTGCCTCCCGGCGTCCAGATGCCTGCGGGCATGGAGCCGGCCGCCCCCGGCTCGGGCGCACCCTCCGGCGCCGGCAACGACGAGCACCACGGCACCGGGGGCATGTACCTCTGATCCGCACCGTCCCTTTTCGCTGAGTCGGCGCGAACTCGCGCCGACTCGGCGAAACCGGGTGGAGGTCAGGCGGTTTCAGGCTGAGCGGCGGTGGCTGCCCAGCCGCAGGGCCAGCACCCACGACAGGACGCCCACGAGCACCAGCGCCAGGCCGGGAGCGGCGGCGCGGTCGAAGGCTTGGGGCGACGCGGTCTCGGCGCAGGTCTCCTCGGCGATCGTCACGTCGCCGAGCACCTCGGTGGTCTCGGGGCAGGTGTAGCTGACGTCGGGGAACTCGACCTCGGGCTCGCTCGGCGTGGTCTCGATCGGGGAGCGCGGCTCGCCGTAGGAGTCGGCGACCTCGGCCACCCGGGCGTCGGTGGCGCGCAGCACGTTGCGGCAGCCATTGGCGACCAGCCGGGTGCCCTGACGGGTCAGCTTCCACAGGTAGAGCACCGAGCCCTTGGACTCCGGTCGGGTCGCGCACTCGCCGAAGCTGGTGGTCGTCTGCACCCGCACGCGCACCGATTCGATCGCGCTGTCGCCGTAGACCTCCTGCACCTGCACCGGGTAGGTGTAGCGGGCCGGACGGCCCACCTGGCCGGGCTCGCGCTCGACGCGCTCGATCTTGGCGGTGAAGACGTCGTCGGGGTCGGTCGCACCTCCCGGCGGGAGCGCGTGCGCGGTGCCGAGCGAGCCCACGGGCAGCAGCAGACCGCCGGCCAGGAGGGCGATCGCCACCGCGAGGGCGCGCACGAGTCGAGTGGTCACGGAGTCATTGCACCAGATCGTCAGGCAGCCCGACCAGTCGAGCCATCACCCGCGCGACGCCTTCGTCGTCGTTGGCATCGGCCGTGTGGTCGGCGGCGGCGAGCACGGCGGGGTGGGCGTTGGCGACGGCGTACGACCTTCCGACCCACCCCAGCATCGCCAGGTCGTTGGGCATGTCGCCGAACGCGACCGTGTCGGCGGCCGCCACCCCGAGGTCGTCGCAGAGCCGCGCGAGGGCCGCGGCCTTGGTGACGCCGGGCGCACTGATCTCGATGAGTCCGGCCATCGACCAGGTCGCCACGCCTCCCCCGCCGACGATCTCGGCGACGGTGGCGTGCACCTCGTCGGGGTTCGCGCCGTCGTGGCGCACGAGCAGCTTGAGGGCCGGCTCGTCCCAGACGTCGTCGAGCGTGCCGACCGGGCTCCCCGCCGGCACCCGGTGCGACTCGTGGAAGCCGGTCTCGAGCCGCAACCCGTCGAGGCACTCCACGGCGAACCGCGCCCCCGGCACGACCCCCCGCAGGCGCTCGACCAGGTCGAGGCCGGACGTCTGGTGCAACCCGTCGACCCGTCGTACGGCGCGCTCGGCGACGTCGTAGAGCACCGCGCCGTTGGAGACGATCGCGAGCCCGTGGGCGCCGACGACCTCCCACAGCGACTCCATCCAGCGCACCGGCCGACCGGTCACGAAGACGACCGGCACGCCCGCCTCCTCGACCGCGGCGAGCACCCGGCGCGTGGCGTCGGAGAGCGAGCCGTCCGAGCGCAGCAGGGTGCCGTCGAGGTCGGTGGCAATGAGTCCAGGCATTCCAGGCAACCCGGGCAGCCCGGGCCGGCTGCTCACGCCGTCGCCCGCGGCCCCGGAGCGCCGAGGGGCCGGCCCATGACGAGCTTGCCGTCCTCGGTGCTGCCGCGCAGGTCGGTGAACCCGGCGGCCGCGAGCACCCTCACGCCGGCGCGGTTGGCGGGCTCGACCGAGGCCCGCACGCGGACGCCGAGCGAGTCGGTGGCGGCGAGGAGCACCGCGAGCGCCTCGGTGACGAGTCCCCGGCCCCGCGCGGCCTCGACGAGGCCGTAG
>NZ_JAXMNS010000367.1:0-3822 GCF_034670285.1 Nocardioides sp.
ATCAGCGCCAATATCGACGCCAGAACATTCTCTTCAAACCGGGTTACGGCCTGCGGCCGGGCCCGCTCGATGAAAAACAGCGCCACGACGATCAGCATCCGACACGTGGTGACCCGTCGTGGTGTCGCGCAGGCTGTGTCCGGTCTGCAGCACACCGGTGCGGCCGCGCATCGCCTGCCAGCGGCGGATGGCGGTCTCGGAGTCGCCGGGCTTGCCGAGCGCCTCGCCGTCCAGCTCGAGCACCGAGTCGCAGCCGAGCACCAGGGCCCCGGTCGGCAGGTCGTCGCGCTCCGCGACGGCGCCGCTCTTGAGCTCGGCCAGCCCCACCGCGAGCTCGACGGGGGAGAGCCCCTCGAGCTGTGACTCGTCGACACCCGAGACGATCACCGTCGGCTCCACCCCCGCGCTGCGCAGGGTCGCGAGACGGGCAGGGGAGGCGGAGGCGAGGACGAGCGAGGTCACCGCGGCAACGCGCTCGTGCGCCAGCCGCCCGGACCGTGCGACACGGCGGGCCGTGCCATCCGGGCCGGGGCGTTCCACTGCGGTCGCGGCTTGGGTCGCGGCGTGTCGCCCCCGCCCAGCGCGGAGAAGACGGCCACGATCGCGGCCACCTCCTCCGGCGTGGTGCTGGGCGTCACGATGCGCAGCAACGGCGCCGCGGGAGGCTGCGGCGTGTCTGCGGCTGCCTCGTCGGGCGTGGGCTGGTCGCTCACAGCGGGATGTTCCCGTGCTTCTTCGGCGGCAACGTCGCCCGCTTGGAGCGCAGCAGGCGCAGCGCCCGCACGATCTCGACCCGGGTCTCGTGGGGCGAGATGACGGCGTCGATGTAGCCGCGCTCGGCCGCGATGTAGGGGTTGGCGAGCGTGGTCTCGTACTCGTCGATCAGCTCGGCACGACGGGCCTCGACGTCCCCACCCTCGGCCTCGACCTGGGCGAGCGTCTTGCGGTGCACGATGTTGGCGGCACCCTGCGCGCCCATGACGGCGATCTGGGCGGTGGGCCAGGCGACGTTGATGTCGGCGCCGAGGTGCTTGGAGCCCATGACGTCGTAGGCGCCGCCGTAGGCCTTGCGCGTGATCACCGTGACGAGCGGGACGGTGGCCTCGGAGTAGGCGTAGATCAGCTTGGCGCCACGGCGGATGATGCCGTTCCACTCCTGGTCGGTGCCGGGCAGGAAGCCGGGCACGTCGACGAAGGTCAGCACCGGGATGTTGAACGCGTCGCAGGTGCGCACGAAGCGGGCGGCCTTCTCAGAGGCGTCGATGTCGAGCGTGCCGGCGAACTGCATCGGCTGGTTGGCCACGACACCGACCGGACGACCCTCGACCCGGCCGTAGCCGATGATCAGGTTGGGCGCGAACAGCTCCATGACCTCGAGGAACTCCTCGTCGTCGAGGACCGCGGTGATCACGTCGTGCATGTCGTACGGCTGGTTGGGACTGTCCGGGATGATCGTGTCGAGGGTCCGGTCGAGGTCGGAGATCTCGGTGTCGGCGACGTCGTCGTAGACGACCGGCTCGTCGAGGTTGTTCTGCGGCAGGTGCGAGAGCAGGGCCTTGACGTAGTCGATCGCGTCCTGCTCGTCGGAGGCCATGTAGTGGGCGTTGCCCGACTTGGTGTTGTGGGTGCGCGCGCCGCCGAGCTCCTCCATCGTGACGTCCTCGCCGGTGACGGTCTTGATGACGTCGGGACCGGTGATGAACATCGCCGAGGTCTGGTCGACCATGATCGTGAAGTCGGTGACCGCGGGGGAGTAGACGTGCCCGCCGGCGCAGTTGCCCATGATCATCGAGATCTGCGGGATGACGCCCGAGGCGTGCACGTTGCGGCGGAAGATCTCGCCGTACAGGCCGAGGGAGACCACACCTTCCTGGATGCGGGCACCGGCGCCCTCGTTGATGCCGATGATCGGGCAGCCGGTCTTGAGCGCGAGGTCCATGACCTTGACGATCTTCTCGCCGTAGACCTCACCGAGCGATCCACCGAAGACGGTGAAGTCCTGGGAGAACACGCAGGTCTGACGGCCGTCGATGGTGCCGTAGCCGGTGATGACGCCGTCGCCGTAGGGGCGGTTCTTCTCCAGCCCGAACGCCGTCGAGCGGTGTCGGGCGAGCTCGTCGAGCTCGACGAAGGAGCCCTCGTCGAAGAGCATCTCGATGCGCTCGCGAGCGGTCTGACGACCCTTCGCGTGCTGCTTCTCGACAGCCTTCGCCGACCCGGCGTGCACCGCCTCGTCGAGCCTGCGGTCGAGGTCGGCCAGCTTGCCGGCGGTCGTGTGGAGGTCGAGGTCGGCCGGGACGTCGGTCCCCTCGCCTGGTGTCGTTGCCTGGGCGCTCACGGTTCTCCTGCTCGGTGCGTGCTCGGGTGTCTCGGGTGTGTGGTCCAGCCGAGGACTTCGCGGCGATGCTTGGTCCGGACGGTCCGGTAGGACAGGCTAGTGCTCGTGACTTCGGACCGCGCCGCGCGCCCACCCCTCGACAAGACCAGGCTCAAGCAGGCCAACCCCGAGCTGGTGCCCGACCTGACCGTCGAGGTCGCCGACGAGCTGCCCTCGACCAACGCGGTCGCCGCCGCCCGGGCCAGGGAGGGCGCACCCGACGGGCTGGTCGTCGTCGCCGACCACCAGCGCGCCGGCCGTGGTCGTCTCGACCGCACCTGGGAGTCGCCGGCCGGCACGTCGGTCACCTTCTCCCTGCTGCTGCGCCCCACCGCGCCGACCCGCTCGTGGCCCTGGATCCCGTTGCTGACCGGGTACGCCGTCGACAAGGCGCTCAAGGCGCTGTGGGGGACCGAGGCCGGCGTGCCCGCGGTCGGGGTGAAGTGGCCCAACGACGTGCTGATCGGCGAGCGCAAGGTGGCCGGGATCCTCGTCGAGCGCATCGACACCCCCGACGGCCCCGCAGCGGTCGTCGGCGTCGGCATCAACGTCGGGCTGCGCGAGGACGAGCTGCCGGTGCCGCACGCGACGTCCTTGGAGATCGAGCTCGCACGCCCCGTCGACCGCACCGACGTCCTCGTCGACGTGCTCAGCGCGATCCGTGAGGCCTTCGACGCCTGGGAGGCCGGCGGGGAGAGTCGCAACGCTCGGCTGGCCGAGTCCTACGCGGCCGCGTGCGTGACGGTCGGGCGCACCGTGCGGGTCGACCTCCCCGACGGCAGCGTGCTCGTGGGCGTCGCCACCGGCATCGATGCAGACGGCCAGCTGCTCGTGGACGCCGACGGCGGCGTGCGCGCGGTCGCAGCCGGTGACGTGGTGCACGTCAGGGCCGTCGGGTGACATGATCGACCCGTGGTGATCTCCCAGAAGCTGCTGAACCCGGGCGAGAAGATCGTCGTCAGCACGCGGACCCATCCCAAGGCGCTGCTCCTGCCCCTGCTCACGCTCGTGGTGCTGCTCGCTGCCGGAGTGCTGTTCGGTGTCTTCGTCACCGACGACGGCACCGCCCTGCTGGTCGTGTGGGGGCTCATCGGACTCCTCGCCCTGTGGCGGGTGCTGTGGCCCTTCCTGGACTGGCTCTCCTCGTCCTACACGATCACCGACCGTCGCCTGATCACCCGCAACGGCATCCTGACCCGGCGGGGGCACGACATCCCGCTCGGTCGGATCAGCGACGTGGCCTACGAGCTCGACCTCATCGACCGCGTGCTCGGCTGCGGCACCCTGGTGATCAGTGACGCGAGCACCCACGGCCAGGTCCTCATCTACGACATCCCGCGCGTCGAGAGCACCCAGCGCCGGCTCAACGAGCTGTTGCACGGTCTGCACGGGGGCGAGACCCGCGCACACGAGGGGCACTGACCCCATGGCTCCTGGTGATGACG
>NZ_JAXMNS010000368.1:0-3805 GCF_034670285.1 Nocardioides sp.
TGTAGAGCATCCGCTTGCCCTCGTAGATGCAGTCGACGGGGCACTCGTCGACGCACGCGCGGTCCTTGAGGTCGACACAGGGCTGCGAGATGACGTAGGTCATCGTGATCCTCCAAGGGTTGTTCTGCGGGTCGTTGCGCCAGAGCCTAGTATCCCGGTGTGCCGGAGCCGCGGGAACCCCACTCTGTGAACACCGGTCAGCACCTGCTCGGGCCCCATGTCGTCGGCACCCGCGTCGTCGTACGACGGGTGGTGCCGGGCGAGCAGGGCCCCACCGGTGGTCCGGCGCTCACCGACCTCCTCGGCGAGTGCGTGGCCTGGAGCAGCGGGGCCGACGGGACCTGCGTCGTGCGCCCGGCCGACGGCCCCGACGTCGAGATCGCCCTGCGCGACATCGTCTCCGGCAAGCCGGTGCCGCCAAGGCCCTCGGTGCGCTCGCGGGTCACCCCGGAGCAGGCGCAGCGACATGCCTTCGCGCTCTTCCCGGACCTGGTCACCGAGCCGGTGGGCTCCTGGGTGCTGCGCGACTCCGCCACGGCAACGGCGCGGCGGGCCCACTCGGTGCTGGCGTTCGGCCCCTCGGGCGTGGAGGACGACGTCGCCCGCGTGGTCGCGCACTACGAGCGTCCGGTGGCCGCCGTGCTGACCCACTCCCCCGAGCACGAGCGGTTGCTGAGCCTGGGCTGGGTGCCGGAGAGCCGCGACGGCTCGACGGTCTTCCAGGTCGCCGGCACCGCGCAGGTGGCGCGCGCCCTGCGCCGCGGGACCACCATGTCGACGACCGAGCCCGTGCTGGATGAGGCCGTGCCCGGTGCCTGGGCGCGGGCGGAGATCGAGGGACTCGCGACCGGCTACGCCGGGTTCGCCGACGACTGGGTCGGCTTCGCCGGCATCGAGGTCTCCCCCACCGCCCGTCGCCAGGGCCTGGGACGTGCGGTGATGGCGGCACTGCTCGACTGGGGCGCGGAGCAGGGGGCGACGACCGCCTACCTCCAGGTGCTCGACGACAACCGCCCGGCGCTGGCGCTCTACGAGGCGCTCGGCTTTCGCGAGCACCACCGCTACTGCTACCTGACCACGACGGCCGTCAGCAGCGCGGGCTGACCTTCTTCGACGCCGGACCTCGACGCGTGAGGGCGTCGAGCACGATGTCGATCGTGGGCGTGGCCAGCGGGACCGTGACGTGCTCGGCGAGCGAGGTCGGGCACAGGTCCTGGAGCGTGAGGTTGGTGGTTCGTCGCCCCTCGGTCAGGTAGCCGCTGGTGTGGGGCACCACGACCTGGTCGTAGCGGGTGGTGATCTGGGTGTAGTTGACCCGACCGGGGGTCTCGTCGCCCTGGTTGAGCCTGGTCAGGAAGGGCGAGCCTGCTCCCTGCTGCACGCACGCCCGGCACGGCCCGTTCACGATGGCAGCCACCAGCGCACTGATCGGGTTGTCGCCGCCGACGAAGGCGGTACCGTGGTTGGACGGCGCGATGCCGACGAGGTCGTCGACGAGCTTCTTGCCGCGCAGGAACTTGATCAGGTAGCGCGGCATCAGGCCGCCCTGGGAGTGCCCCACCATCGAGACCTTGCTCGCCCCGGTCGCCCGCAGCACCCGCTTGGTGTAGCGCTTGAGCTGCTTGGCCGAGGCCCTGATGTCGCTGAGACCCCGGTCGCCGTAGTCGAGGGAGAAGACACAGAAACCCTTGCTCTTGATCGAGCGGGAGAGCCCCTCGAGCAGGTTCTTGCGGTCGCCCATCGTGCCGTGCACCAGGATCACCGGCGTCGGGCGCTTCACGGTCGGCACGCAGTCCCAGTCGTTGGCGCCGGGCGGGTCACCACCGAGCACCCCGGCCGAGACCCCGGCCGACGCCCCGCCCGACACCGCAGCAGCGGGCACGACGAGAAGAGCGCTCAGCAACGCGACGAGCAGGGCGAGCAGGGAGGTCCGGGTCGTATGGCGCACGTCACGCAGCCTAGGTGAGGTCGCCGACGTGCTCCGCGGCTCAGCCGTTGCCGGACTTCTTGGGCTCGGGGTCCTTGCAGATCACGGTGTCGCTGGGCGTGTAGACGGTGTTGAAGACCTCGCGCCGCACGACCTCGTCCTCACCGACGTTGCGGAAGACCCGGGTCACGTCGATCGTGAACCCGTCGTAGCCCGTGTTGGGGTAGCAGTCCTCGGTGGTCAGCGTGCGCGTCTCCGGCGAGGTGGGGTTGTAGCGCCCGCCGGTGATCGACTCGATGTCCCAGACCTTGGTGGAGAACATGCGCACCCGCAGCTCGCCTTGCGAGGACGGCGTCGACGGCGTCACGTCGGCGGTGACGAGCACGCCGTACTCGGTGTCGTTCTGGAAGCGCAGGTCGAGTGCGCCGAAGACCACGGTCGCCTCGCGGCCGATCGGGTAGCGGTCGATGTAGAAGGAGTGCGGCTTGTGCTCGATGTCCTTGAGCCCCGCGAAGAACATCGCGTTGAACAAGGTCGTGGCCATCTGCGAGACCCCGCCGCCGAGGTCCTCCTTGAAGATCCCGTTGCTGATGATGAAGCCCTCGGTGAAGCCGTTCTCGCGGGTGCGCTCGCCGACGATGTCGTTCATCGAGAAGATCTCGCCGGGCTTGAGCACGGTGCCGTTGATGATCTCCGCGGCGCGACCGAGGTTGACGTTGCGGTACTCGGCGTAGGGGAAGAAGGTGCTGAAGTCGGAGACCTCCTCCTTGATCTTCAGCTTGCGTGCGTCGCGGGTGGTGAACTCCGCGGGCTGCACCGTGCCCTCGACCTCGGCGACCCGCTCGCCCTCGGGCTGGGCCACGAGGTCGAGGAAGGCCTCGACGACGTCCTCGGGCTCGAAGATCAGACCGGGCTTGGAGCGCACGACCTGGGGCTTGCCGTCGACGAGGGCCACGGTGGCGTCGACCGGCGCTCCCTTGCCGACGGTGGCGTCCTCGACGAGAGCGACGATCACGTCCTCGTCGACCGCGGGCACCAGCTCACCGTCGACGGCGTCGAGCGAGAGCGCGTCGGCGTAGTCGCGAGGCGACAGGCTGACGCGCGAGGCACCGAACTTCATGGTCACCGGGCCGGAGATCGCCGGGTTGGCGAAGCCGTCGAGAGCGGCGGTGACCTCGTCGTCGCCGATCTCGGGAGCCAGGTCGACCAGCGAGGCCGTGACGGCGTCGCCGCTCAGATAGGCCTCACGCACGGACTCGGCCACGGCTGCGGTGTCGAGACCGGCGCCGACCTTCGGGTCGCGCACGACGACCCGTCCGTCGACGAAGCGGATGCGACCGTCGCGCGCCGGGGTGCCGACCTCCTCGGCGGCCTCGTCGATCGCGGCCTCGAGCGTGTCGTCGTCGACCATGACGACGGGCTCGAGGTCGTCGCCGCCGGTGTAGTAGTTCCAGAGCCGCTCCGGTGCCCACGAGCGGCCGCCGCCGGCCTGACGCACGGTGGCCTGGAAGTCGACGCCCAGCCCGGAGGTCCTGGGGTCGATGCTCAGCACGGTGTCGTCGACGACCACCTCGATCGGAGCCCGGACGCTCGGCCCGAGCTCGTCGACCAACAGCTTGACCGCGCCGGCGCTGCTGCGACCGCCGATGTCGACGCCCGCCACGCGGGTGCCGCGCGGAACGTTGTCACCGGCCGCGGCGTAGGCGGCGGCGTACCCGCCGGCCACGAGGAGGCCCAGGACGAGCACGAGCACCACGACGACCCGGCCGCCGGCATGCTCCCGCGGCTCGCGAGGGGCGGCGGAGGGGCGGGACTTGGTGCTCATCGGGCCATCCTAGGAAAGATCCGCACCAGTCCCGGCATCGTCGGCGCCCGTCG
>NZ_JAXMNS010000369.1:0-3786 GCF_034670285.1 Nocardioides sp.
CCTGTAGGCGCCGACTCGGCGAAAGGGCTGAGCCTGAGGGGCTCCGGAGTAGGTTCGGCTGCGTGATCGAGCTGAGCAAGGACCAGAGCGTCGAGCTGGCGACCGAGGACGGCGCGCACCCCAGCCGACTGCGGGTGGGGATCGGGTGGGACAAGTCCCGCACCGGTGGGTTCATCGGCACCGGCGCCCCCGAGATCGACCTCGACGCCTCGGCGATCCAGTTCGCGGACGGCGAGCTGTTCGACCTCGCCTTCTACAACAACCTCGCCACCCGCGACGGCTCCGTCGTCCACCAGGGCGACAACCGCTCCGGGTCGGGCGCCGGCGACGACGAGATGATCGTCGTCGACCTCGACAAGGTCTATGGGCGCGTCGACCGGATCTTCCTGCTCGTCAGCAGCTACGCCGGCCACAGCCTCGAGTGGACCGACAACGCCTACTGCCGGGTCGTCACCGACGACGAGCAGGAGGTCGAGCTGGCCCGGGTGACCCTCACGGCCGGCGTCCGAGAGACCGGGCTCGTCATGGCCGAGCTCCTGCGCGGCCCGGAGGGCTGGCGGCTCCACGCGGTCGGCGAGGGGGTGCCCGTCACGATCCCCACCCAGGCCGTGGCAGCGCTCCAGCGGCTGCTCTGACCTCTCGGGTGCTCGACCACCCGTGACAGAAACTGCAACACGTTCTAGTCTCGCCGCATGACCGACTCCATGCGCATGAGCATCCACAACGGTGACCTGATGGTGGCCGCTCTCAAGCGCCACCGCGACAAGCCCGTCATGTTCCTCGGGGACACCACGCTGACCGGTGGCGAGACCGCCGAGCAGATGAGCCGCTACGTGCAGGCGTTCGAGGCCCTCGGCGCCGGCACGGGCACCCACGGCGCCCTGCTCGCCCTCAACCGGCCCGAGGTGCTCTACATCCTCGGCGCCGGCCAGACCCAGGGCTACCGGCGCACCTCGCTGCACCCCCTCGGCAGCGCCGACGACCACGCCTACGTCATCAACGACGCCGGCATCTCGTTCCTGATCATCGATCCCTACTTCGCCGAGCGCGCCGTCGCCCTGCTCGAGAAGTGCCCTGGCCTGACCCGGGTCCTGACCATCGGACCGGTGCCCGACGAGCTCGCCCACGTCGGCGTCGACTTGGTCGCCGCCGCGGCCGAGTACGACGCCCAGCCGCTCACCGCGGCCCTCCTGCCGCCCGACCACATCGTGTCGATCACCTACACCGGCGGCACCACGGGCAAGCCGAAGGGCGTCATCGGCACGGCCGCGGCCATGAACACGATGAGCCAGATCCAGCTCGCCGAGTGGGAGTGGCCCGAGAACCCGAAGTTCCTCATGTGCACCCCGCTCTCGCACGCGGGCGCGGCGTTCTTCGTGCCGACCGTGATCAAGGGTGGGACGCTGCACGTACTCTCGCGCTTCGACCCGGCCGAGGTGCTGCGCACCATCGAGGAGCAGCGGATCACCGCGACGATGCTCGTGCCCTCGATGCTCTACGCCCTGATGGACCACCCGGACTCACGCACCCGCGACCTCAGCTCGCTCGAGACGGTCTACTACGGCGCCTCGGCGATCAACCCGGTGCGCCTGCGCGAGGCGATCGACCGTTTCGGCCCGATCTTCGCCCAGTACTACGGACAGTCCGAGGCGCCGATGGTGATCACCTACCTGAGCCGCGCCGACCACGAGAGCGGCGACGACCGACGTCTCGCCTCGTGCGGTCGCCCGTCGGCGTTCATCCGCACGGCGCTGCTCGGTGAGGACGGGCAGCCGGTGACCCAGGGGGAGCCCGGCGAGATCTGCGTGGCGGGCCCGCTCCTGGCCGGTGGCTACTGGAACCTGCCCGACGAGACCGCAGCGACGTTCCGTGACGGGTGGATGCACACCGGTGACATCGCTCGCGAGGACGAGGACGGCTTCTGGTACATCGTCGACCGCACCAAGGACATGATCGTCACCGGTGGCTTCAACGTGTTCCCCCGCGAGGTCGAGGACGTCGTCGCCGAGCACCCGGCGGTCGCCCAGGTCGGCGTCATCGGCACCCCGCACGAGAAGTTCGGGGAGGCGGTCACCGCCATCGTCGTCCTGCGTGACGGGCAGGCCCTCACCGACGACGTGGTCGCCCAGATCCAGGCGATGGTCAAGGAGCGCAAGGGTTCGGTGCAGGTGCCCAAGCAGGTCATCGCGACCGAGGCCCTGCCGCTGACCGGACTGGGCAAGCCGGACAAGAAGGCGCTGCGCGCGCAGTACTGGACCGGCGAGCGCTCGGTCGGCTGACCGGCCTCGGGCGGGGCCACCGGCCCCGCCCGACGCCGTCCGGCACCCACCCGACGCCGCCCGAGCTCAGCGGCCGGTGAACTCCGGCTTGCGCTTCTCGGCGAACGCGCGAGGGCCTTCCTTGGCGTCGTCCGAGGCGAACACCGCTGCGCCCACGCGGGCGTCGTCGGCCCAGCACTCGTCCTCGTGCTTGCCCTCGGAGTCGCGCATCGTCTTGAGGATGGCCTGGACGGCGACCGGGCCGTTGGCGGCGATCGCGTCAGCGATCTCGTGTGCCTTGGCCAGCGCCTGGCCGTCGGGGACGACGTGGCCGATCAGGCCGACCTCCTTGGCCTCCGGGGCCTTCATCGTGCGCCCGGTCAGCAGCAGCTCGGCCGCCACGGTGTAGGGCATCTGACGGATCAGCCGCACCGCCGAGCCACCCATCGGGTACAGGCTCCAGCGAGCCTCGGCCACGCCGAACTTCGCCGACTCGCCCGCGACGCGGATGTCGGTTCCCTGGAGGATCTCGGTGCCACCGGCCACGGCGGGACCCTCGACAGCGGCGATGAGTGGCTTGGTGAGTCGGAAGCCCTTGAGGAGCGACTTGATCACCGACGGGTCGAACTCGCCCGACTCGAAGCTGTCGCTGGGCGGCTTGGCGTTCATCGCCTTCAGGTCGGCTCCGGCGCAGAAGTAGCCGCCGGCCCCGGTGAGGATGCAGACGCGGATCGAGTCGTCGGAGTTCACCCGGTCCCAGGCGTCGGACATGATGGCGAGCATCTCGCCCGACAGCGCGTTGCGCGAGGCCGGTCGGTTCATGGTGACGACCAGCGTGTGGCCGACCTGCTCGACGAGGCAGTGGGGCTCCTCGGCAGCGGTCGCGGACGGCGCGGGATTGGTTTCCGGTGAGGTCGTGTCGGTCATGTGACGAGACGCTAGCGAAAAACAAGAACGTGTTCTAGTCTCACGACGTGGCCAAGAACATTGCAGACCTCTTCGAGCACGCCGTCGATGCCGCCCCCGACAACTCCGCCATCAAGGTGGGGGACCGGGTGGTCACCTACGCCGAGCTGGAGGCAGAAGCCAACCGACTCGCCCACTACCTGTCCGGTCAGGGGGTGAAAGCAGGCGACCACGTCGCCATCTACGCCAAGAACAGCGTCGAGCACGTCGTCGCGGTCCTCGCGATCGTGAAGATCCGCGCGGTCAACATCAACGTCAACTACCGCTACGTCGAGGGTGAGCTCAACTACCTCTTCGACAACGCCGACGTCGTGGCCCTGATCCACGAGCGCACCTACGCACCGCTGGTCGCCGCCTGTGCGCCGAAGCACGAGAAGCTCCAGACCATCGTCGTGCTGCCCGACGCCATCGAGCCCGACGACGAGTCCGACATCTCCTCGTACGACGGCGTGCTCTACGCCGACGCGGTGGCGGGTCAGAGCGCCGAGCGCGACTTCGAGGAGCGCAGCAGCGACGACCTCCACATCATCTACACCGGCGGCACCACCGGCTTCCCCGAGGG
>NZ_JAXMNS010000370.1:0-3762 GCF_034670285.1 Nocardioides sp.
GACGTGCCGCTCGCCGCACCGTGGCCGCGGCTGGTGGAGCGGCTCGGCAGCGACGTGATGCCGATCGACGTGGCCACCACCGAGGGCCGGCTCGGGCTGACGGCGTACGTGTGGCCCGACCAGCAGGCTCGCCACGAACGCCTGCGAGGGGCCCTCGCGCTCGCCGACCGCACCCCGGTGCACGTGCGCCGCGCCGGTGCGGCGGAGCTCGTCGACGACCTGGGGCTGTCGGAGGGTTCCCTCACCGTGCTGTGGCACTCGGTGATGTGGCAGTACCTCGACACCGCCGAGCAGGACCACGTGCGACGTCGTCTCGACGCGCTGGGGGAGCAGGCGACGCCAGGGGCGCCGTTCGCGCACCTGTTCCTGGAGTCGACCCGGCGGGCACCGGGTCGCGAGCACGAGTACCTCGTGGTGCTGGAGAGCTGGCCCGCCGGCACCCGTCGTGTCCTGGCGACCTCGAGAGGACACGGGCTGCCGACCGACTGGGAGAGCAGCGACATGCTCTAAGGTGGCGCGCATGCAGGCCCGCAGCGATCGCGTCATCTTGCACGTCGGCACCATGAAGTCGGGCACCAGCTATCTGCAGGCGCTCATCTTCGCGGAGAAGCAGCGGCTCGCCGCCTCCGGTGTGCACGTCCCCGGCAAGACCTGGGGCGTCCAGTCGCGTGCGATCCAGCAGGCGATCGGCATCGCCGACACCGAGCGCACGGTGTGGGAGCGCATGATCGCCGACGTCGCCGCCCACCGCGGCGGACCCTCGATCATCTCGATGGAGTTCCTCGCGCCGGTCAAGATCAAGCGCGCGACCCGCATCGTGCAGGAGCTCGGCGGCGACGTCGACGTCGTGTTCACCGTGCGTGACCTCAACCGCACCCTGGTCTCGATGTGGCAGGAGACCATCCAGAACGGTCGCTCCTGGACGTGGGAGGACTACCACCGCGAGGTCGCCGCGAACGCCCCCGGCGCCGAGGAGGGCGTCCACGACCGGGCCTCGGCGGCGGGCAGCTTCTGGCGTCAGCAGCACGTGGTGCGCCTGGTGCGCGACTGGTCCGAGATCGTCGGCTCCGATCGCGTCTCGCTCGTCACCGTGCCGCAGCCCGGCGCGGACCGCTCCGAGCTCGCACGGCGCTTCGGCGAGGCGACGGGCGTCGACTTCGGCACCGATCCCGTGGTCAAGACCGCCAACGAGTCCCTCGGGCTGGCCTCGATCCTCGCCCTGCGCCGCCTCAACGAGCAGCTCGACGAGGCCGGGGTGACGTCGAAGCAGATCTTCCGCCTGCGCAAGCGGGTGCTGGCCAAGACCGTCCTGGCCGCCCGTCGCAGCCTGGAGCCGAGCCTGGGCCTGGCGGTCGAGGACTGGGTCGTCGAGCAGACCCGTCACACGGTCGCGGCGCTGGCCGAGTCCGGCGTCCGACTCATCGGCGACCTGGCCGACCTCGACCCTGTCGCGGTCAAGGGCATCCAGCCGTCAGAGGTCGACGAGCAGCAGATCGGTGAGGCCGCCCTGGCCGGGCTGGCCGGGCTGATCCAGGACCTCGAGTCGTCGTCCTGACCTCTTCGACCCGATCGACCTGATCCGCGAAGCCTCGGCTCAGCTGAGCTTCTGGAAGCAGATCGGCTCGCCGCCGGTGTCGAGGCGGTAGAGCGCTCGCACGGCGAGGTGGTCGGAGAGTCGTACGCCGAGCACGTCGGCCGCGAGCGGGGTGAGGCCGGCGCCGCCGTGGAGCAGGTAGTCGATGCGTGCGCGAGGCGAGCCGGCGGGCGCCGTACGGCCTGCGCCCACGCCCACCTGCGACCAGGTGTCGGTCCAGCTCGAGGTGAGGATGTTCATCGGGTCCGAGCCGGGCGGGGCGTTCATGTCACCGCCCAGGATGCGCGGGCGAGGGTCCGAGGCGACGATGGTGCGCATCGCTGCCGCCTGCTGGAGGCGGGCCGACGGGTCGGCGTTCTGGAGATGGGTGTTGTAGATGCTGACCTCGGTGCCGGCGACGTCGATCACGACGTGCAGCAAGCCGCGGCGCTGGGTGCCGGCGGGCTGTGGCAGGAAGGTGTTCTTGGCCGACACGAGCGGGTAGCGCGACAGCACGAGCGTGCCGTAGCCACCGCCACCGGCGTGAGGGACGTTCTTGCCGAACGCGTAGGCCATGTCGAGCTGGTCGGCGAAGAAGGCCGGCTGGTCGACGCGCCCTGAGGCGTAGCGCATCTGGTCGACCTCCTGCAGCAGCACGACGTCCGCCTCGGTGGTGCGCAGCAGCGAGGCCAGCTGGCCCAACGAGCTGATGTGGCCGGACTTGATGTTGTAGGAGATCGCCGTCAGCTCGACGTCCTCACTGGTGTCGACGCACTGCTCCTCGCCCTGCTGCTTGATGTCGAGCTTCTGCGGGCCCTGCTTCTTCGCGTTCTTCTTGCCCGCGCCCTTCTTCTGCGAGCCCGCCTTCCCCGAGGGGGTCGGCAGGGCCGAGGGGGAGGAGACGACGGCGCTGGCCTCGGGGGGCAGCGGCTGACCGATGTCGGTGAGGTTGGCCGACGGCGGACCGGTGGTCCAGTCGCGCGTGCCGAGGAGCGCGCCGACGACGAGCACGAGGACGACGACGAGCAGGATCGTCGGGTCGAGACGGCCGAAGCGATGGCGCACGTCTCACCTCTCGTGGACGACTCGGGGAACAGCCCGATTCTAGACGAGCCGGCCTGACGCCCTCGTGCGATCGACCTAATTGCCTCGACTCGCTCCACCCGCGGTGCGAAGGTGGGAGCCACGGGTCCACCCGGCCCGCACCGTCGAGACCAGGAGGACCCCATGGCCGAGAACGACGACCTAAAGGCGAAGATGCGCGAGGCGCTCGATCGCAAGAACACCGAGGAGAAGGGCGTCCACGAGGACGGTCCGCTCCACGAGAAGGCCCACGGCTCCGAGGTCGTCGGCGGTGCTCCGAAGATGCACCGTCGCAAGGCTGGTGGCGGCGGGTCCTAGTCGCCCGGTGACGTGCCTGTGACCCCGCTGGTCTCAGCGGGGTGTCGGGGCGTGGTGTTCAGGGCTCGGGTGGGTCGTCGAGCGGCGTGGTGACGGGCATCCGGCCGTGGCGTCTTCCGCGGGTGACCCTGAACCTGGCGCCGGAAGGGCTGGTCCAGTCGTAGACCCCGGGTTGGGGTGAGTCGTAGGTCCAGGCGGAAAAGGTCTTGGCGCGGTGGTGCTTCCTGCAGAGCAGGGAGAGATTTGATGTCGTCGTTCGGCCGCCATCGGAGGGGTCCTTCTTGTTGAAGGGGACTCGGTGGTCGAGGTCGCAGTGCTCGGCGCGTCTGGTGCAGTTGGGGAAGACGCAGTTCTGGTCGCGCAGGCGCACTTGTTCGGCGAGCTTCGTCGTCGGGACGTAGGCGTTCGTGGAGAGGTCTTGGTTGAGGTCGATGACGGGCTTGATGGTGACGGTGGTCCCGGGGGTCTGGCACCACTCGCGTAGTTGCTCGACCAGCACGTCCCCGCCGCCGATGTTGTCCAGAGACACGTGCGGGCTGTCGGCGTCGATGTGGGCGTAGATCACGACGCCACGCCCACCGGTGCTGCCGCCTTCACTGGTGTCGAGGTCGAGGGTCAGCTGGGTGCGGGCCATCTCGCCCACCGCCATCGAGCGGCGCGCTCCGAGCGACTCCTCGCAGCCGAGGTCGCCGAGGGTCTTGGCGCCTTGCTTGACGGCGGCCTCCAGGTCGAGGGCATCTTCGGTGGACAGGGTGCCGGTGACCTCGACGGTGCCGTCAGTGGTGGTG
>NZ_JAXMNS010000371.1:0-3759 GCF_034670285.1 Nocardioides sp.
CCAGACCGGCGAGGGACGCCCGCTCGTCGAGGTCCTGCGAGCGTCCGTTGACCATCACGTGCATGGGTCCTCATTTCTGTGGTGGGTGGGGTACTTGAAGCGGTCGGGGGTGAAGCACCTCGCGGTGGCAGGCACCTCGAGCCCGTCGACGTGGGCCCGCAGCGCCGCCGCCGTCACGGGCGCGAGCAGGACCCCGCCGCGGTAGTGGCCGCCGGCCACCAGGAGGCGCGCGGGACCCTGGCGATCCAGGGGTCCGATCAGGGGTCCGTTGTCGGGACTGCCCGGGCGGTCTCTAGCCATCACCTCCACGACGTCGGCGGTGTCGATCCCGGGCAGCAGGGCACGAGCGGTGTCGAGCAGCCGGGCGACGCCGCCCACCGTCGGGAGCGGCCCGTCAGAGGTTGCTGACGTCTGGGGCGTGGCGGGGTGCTCCTCCTCGGTCGCCCCGATGACGAGCTCACCGTCGGAGCGCGGGACGACGTAGACCCGCTCGCCGTGCCAGGTCGCCCGGAGCACCCGGGTCGGGGCGTCGCAGGAACGGACGCGCACCACCTCGCCGCGCACCGGCCGCACATGGCGCAGCCCGGCGTGGCCCGTGGCGAGCACGATCACGTCAGCGGGAACGTGGACACCGTCACCGCCGCCCAGGACGACGCCGTCGGCAACGGGCCGGGCTCGCGCCCGCAGGACACGCTCACCCAGCACGGCCAGGAGCGCGCTCGCGACCCGGCGCGGGTCGACGTGGCGGTCGTCGGGCAGGCGCACTCCCCCGGCCGCGCGTCCCGAGATCGAGGGCTCGAGGCGGCGCAGTGCGGGGCGGTCGAGCTCGTCGGCGCGCACGCCGCTCCGCTCGAGGAACGCTGCGGCCCGGAGCAGCTCGGTGAGGTCGTCGCGGTCGCCGCCCACCAGGAGCGCGCCGTCCTGGCGCAGGTCGACGTGGCGCCCGGACCTCTGCTCGAGGTCAGCGGCGAACCCCGGCCACCTGCTCAGCGAGTCGAGCCCCAGCGCGAGCAGGGCCTCCTCGCCGAACCAGGCCTCGCCTCCGGGTGCGAGCATTCCCGCCGCGGCACGTGTGGCTCCTCCGGCGGGCGACGGGTCGAAGACGCTCACGTCGTGTCCCGCCCGGACCAGCTCGTCCGCGCAGGCGAGGCCGACGATGCCGCCACCGATGACAGCGATCCGCAGACCCGCGGCTCCCCGGATCACCGTGCGTGCACGAGCTCGGCGATCTCCTGGGCTCTTCGTGGTGGGTCGGCGTCGTCCCAGACCGCCGAGGCGACGGCCACCCCATGGGCCCCTGCGGCCAGGGCGTCGGGCACCCGTGCCGCGGTGATCCCCCCGATGGCGATGGTCCACGCCTCGCGCGCCGCCGCGGCCAGCACGCCCTGACCGATGACACAGGTGAGCTCGGGCTTGGTGCGCGAGGCATGCACCGGTCCGACGCCGACGTAGTCCGCGCCGTCGCGTCGCGCCTCGACCGCGTGCTCGGGCCTTCGGCACGTCGCGCCGATCAGGAGACCCGGGTCGACGAGCGCGCGGGCATCGGCCACGGCCAGGTCCTCACGACCCAGGTGCACTCCGTCGGCGCCGGCTGCCAGGGCGAGGTCCAGCCGGTCGTTGACGATGACGCGGGTCGTCGTGCCTCGGGTCGCGGCGACCAGCGCCCGGGTCCAGTCGACGACCTCGCGGTCGGCCGCCCGCTTGGCGCGGACCTGGACGGCGTCGACGCCCGGACCGCCGCCGGCCGCGGCAGCTCGGAGCACGTCGAGGACTCGCTCGAGGGAGGTGGCGTCCAGGGTCGGAGGACCCGTGAGCAGGTGGAAACGTGGCAGCACGTCGCATTCACTTCCTTCGCCGGCATGACCCGGGGCAGGTTCGACGGTCGGGGCTGCCTCAGCCCCTTCTCAGCCCGATGCATCGGGCTCCCGTGTGGATGGCGCAGAACCTACCACCGCGCTGGGCACGCCCGCGCGCCGACGATCCGCGGCGAGCGCAGGGCGATCTCAGGGACCGACGGCGGACAGCAGCTCACCGATCTGGTGGTGCGCCTCGAGGGGATGCCGCAGGTGGCGGTCGGCGTCGACCTCGTAGCGGTTCCGGCGCCCGACCCGGGTCCTGCGCAGGTAGCCCGCCTCGACGAGGTCGTTGAGGATGCTCTGGGTCGCTCGCTCGCCGATGCCCACCTGCCCAGCAATGTCGCTGATCCGTGCGTCGCCGTCGCCGGCCACACAGATGAGGACGTGCGCGTGATTCGTGAGGAACGTCCAGCTGCCTTGGGCCCTGTCCTGGTTCCGGTCATCGGTTGCTGCCATCACGTGCCCCTCTCGACGTACCAGGTCCGCCCGAACGCGGACACCTGGCGAGTCAAACATGCATTGTCGGCCACGTCACGTTGACCGCGGGACTGCACGTCGACAACATGTGCACTACAAACCATGTTTCGTTGAACATGCGTCCCACCTTGCCCGGCACCGGGTGACCTCTGGATCGGACCCGCCCATGTCGAGCACGGACCTCGCCCTGGCCAACCTCACGCACCCGGCAGTGCTGGCCTTCCTGCTCGGCATCGTGGCCGTGGCCGTGCGGAGCGACCTGCACATCCCGCCCGGCGCCGCCAAGCTGCTCTCGGCCTACCTGCTCCTGGCGATCGGACTCAAGGGTGGCGCCGCACTCGTGAGCTCCTCACCCGGCGAGCTCGCCGGGCCGATCGCAGCCACCCTGGCGCTCGGCGCGGTCATCCCGGTGGTCGCCTACCTCGTCCTGGTGCGCTGGGGGAAGTTCTCCATCGTCGACGCCGCCGGCATCGCCGCCCACTACGGCTCGGTCTCGGCCGTGACCTTCGCCGCCGCCCTCACCTTCGCCACCACGATGGCCACAGGCCCTGCGCCGGAGGCATTTCTGCCTGCCCTGCTCGCAGTGCTGGAGATCCCGGGCATCCTGATCGCGCTCGCCATCGCCCACCGGGCCAAGGCGGAGGGTGGCAGCCTGCGCTCGGCGGTGGGTGAGGTGATGGCGGGTTCCAGCATGCTGTTGCTGCTCGGCGGGATCGTGATCGGCGCTGTGGCGGGCCCCGCCAACCGCGAGCTCGTCGAGCCCGTCTTCGTGGCACCCTTCGCGGGAGTCCTCGTGCTCTTCCTGCTGCACCTCGGGATCGTGGCCGGCCAGCGCCTGCGCGAGGTGCGCGACTCGGGCGCCTTCCTGGTGACGTTCGCCATCGTGATGCCACTGGTCGCGGGAAGCGTGGGCGCCCTGGTCGGCACCGCCGCAGGACTCTCCGTGGGCGGCGCGGCGGTCTTCGCCGCGATGACCGGCAGCGCGTCGTACATCGCGGCGCCGGCCGCCGTCCAGGTCTCGCTGCCCGAGGCCAACCTGGGACACGCACTGACCGCCTCCCTCGGGGTCACGTTCCCCTTCAACCTCGCCCTGGGCATCCCGCTCTACCACGCGATCGCCACCGCCCTGGGCTGAGCGAAGAGCGCTCACGGGCCCCAAGTAGAAATGAGAATCATAATCATCTAGGGTTCCTCGTGGCCGCCACTCGGCGTCCGTCCCAACCCCCCTCTGGAGGAACCATGCACCGCACCACCGCCCTCTCAACCGGCCTCGCCACCGCCCTCGTCGCGGGCGCGTTCGTGCTCTCCGCGCCCGCCGCCGCCTTCGCCGGCCCGGCCGCCTGCGAGGCGCCCGTCGCGCGCGCCCTGCACAACGCCGAGACCACCGTCGGCAGCGCGCCGGTCGCCGGATCCGGCTGCTGTCCGG
>NZ_JAXMNS010000372.1:0-3759 GCF_034670285.1 Nocardioides sp.
GCCGGTGCAGCGTTCTTGGCCGGGGCGTTCTTGGCGGGGGCTGCCTTCTTGGCGGCGGGAGCCTTCTTCTCCGGAGCGGCTTTCTTGGCGGGCGTCTTCTTGGCGGGGGCAGCCTTCTTGGCGGCAGCCGCGGCCTTCTTGGCCGGTGCGGTTGCTGCCTTGGCTGCCGGGGCGGCCGCAGCGAGCGTGAGCTTGGGCAGCTTCTTGGCGCCGGAGACGACGTTCTTCAGGTCTGCTCCCGGCGTGAACTTCGGGACCGACTTCTTCTTCGCCTTGACGCGGTCGCCGGTCTGCGGGTTGCGGACCCACCGGGCCTCGCGCACGCGCTTCTCGAACGATCCGAAGCCCGTGATGGCGACCTTCTCCCCCTTCGCGACCTCGCGGGTGATGGTGTCGAGCACGGAGTCGAGCGCGTGCGCGGCGGCCTTGCGATTTCCCTCGTAGCGCGCGGCGAGCGTGTCGATGAGCTGAGTCTTGTTCACTAGCTTCCCTTCCAATGAACCTGGTTCGTGCCGGGCGTGTGCTCGACATTCCCCATGCACGCTAGGTAAACGCGACCCACGTCACAATCGCCACGCCGCATCAGTACAGACAATTTTGCTTTGCGGCACACCACTCGTGAACGACGAGAAGCCCATGGCTGAGCGGATTCGCGGCACCTGGAGCGATCACGCACGAGGGGGCGCGTGGTGCCAGGCGGCGAGAATCCCTCTCAACCATGGGCTTCTGAGCAGCTCAGCATCGGGCCGTCTCGACCCGATCCGGTGGTCAGGCGTGGATCGTGGCCGGCTTCCAGGCCGGTCGCGTCGCCTCGTAGCTGTCGATGTCGTCCGCGTGGCCCAAGGTGATGCCGATGTCGTCGAGACCCTCGAGCAGGCGCCAGCGCGTGTAGTCGTCGATGTCGAAGGAGTCCTCGATCGCGTCCGGGCCCTCACCGGCATGCACGGTGCGGGACTCGAGGTCGACGGTGATGCTGGCGCCGGGCTGGTCGGCGAGCAGGTCCCAGAGGCGCTGCACGACCTTCTCGTCCACCTGCGCGGCCAGGAGACCGGCCTTGCCGGAGTTGCCGCGGAAGATGTCGGCGAAGCGGGCCGAGATCACGGCCTTGAAGCCGTAGTTCTGCAACGCCCAGACCGCGTGCTCGCGTGAGGAACCGGTGCCGAAGTCGGGACCGGCCACGAGCACCGAGCCGGCGGCGTACGCCGGGTTGTTGAGCACGAAGTCGGGGTCGCTGCGCCAGGCGCTGAAGAGCCCGTCCTCGAAGCCGTCGCGGGTCACGCGCTTGAGGTACACCGCGGGGATGATCTGGTCGGTGTCGACGTTGCTGCGACGCAGCGGGACACCGACTCCGGTGTGGGTGGTGAAGGCTTCCATGTCAGTTGCTCCCGTCGGTCGAGGCGGCAGAGGTGTTCAGGGGGGCGAGGTCGCCCGGCGAGGAGAGCGTGCCGCGGACCGCGGTCGCCGCGGCGACCGGGATCGAGACCAGGTGGGTGCGGCCACCCTTGCCCTGACGGCCCTCGAAGTTGCGGTTGGAGGTCGAGGCACTGCGCTCGCCAGGCGCAAGGGTGTCGGGGTTCATGCCGAGGCACATCGAGCACCCGGCACCGCGCCACTCGGCTCCGGCAGCGAGGAAGACCTTGTCCAGCCCTTCCTCCTGCGCCTGCAGCCGCACGCGCACCGAGCCCGGCACGACGAGCAGTCGCGTGTCGGCGGCGACGGTGTGGCCCTTGATGATGTCGGCGGCGAGCCGGAGGTCCTCGATGCGGCCGTTGGTGCAGGAGCCGATGAAGACGGTGTCGACCTTCACCTCGCGCATCGGGGTGCCGGCCTCGAGACCCATGTACTCCAGGGCCTTCTCGGCGGCGACGCGGTCTTCCGAGTTCTCGTACTGCTCGGGGAACGGCACGGCCGCACCCAGCGGGACGCCCTGTCCGGGGTTGGTGCCCCAGGTGACGAACGGCGTCATGTCGGCGGCGTCGAGGACGATCTCCTCGTCGAAGACGGCGTCGTCGTCGGTGACCAGGCTCTTCCAGTGGGCGACAGCGGCGTCCCAGTCGCCGCCGGTCGGCGCCTCGGGACGGCCCTCGATGTAGTCGAAGGTCGTCTGGTCGGGAGCGATCAGGCCCGCCTTGGCGCCCCACTCGATGCTCATGTTGCAGACCGTCATGCGGGCCTCCATCGAGAGCTCCTCGATCGCCTGGCCGCGGTACTCCACGATGTAGCCCTGTCCGCCGCCGGTGCCGGTGTGCGCGATCAGCGTCAGCACCATGTCCTTGGCGGTCACGCCCTCGGGGAGGCTGCCGTTGATCGTGACGGCCATCGTCTTGGGCTTGGCCTGCATCAGGGTCTGGGTGGCGAGCACGTGCTCGACCTCGGAGGTGCCGATGCCGAAGGCGATCGCGCCGAAGGCACCGTGGGTGCTGGTGTGGCTGTCGCCGCAGACGATCGTCATCCCGGGCTGGGTCAGGCCGAGCTGCGGGCCGACGACGTGGACGATGCCCTGCTCGACGTCGCCGAGGGGGTGCAGGCGCACGCCGAAGTCAGCCGCGTTCTTGCGCAGCGTGTCGACCTGGGTCTTGGACACGGGGTCGGCGATCGGCTTGTCCCAGTCGAGCGTGGGGACGTTGTGGTCCTCGGTGGCCAGGGTGAGGTCGGGACGACGTACGGTCCGGCCGCTCAGGCGCAGACCGTCGAAGGCCTGCGGGCTGGTCACCTCGTGAATGAGGTGGAGATCGATGTAGAGCAGGTCGGGCTCTCCGGCCGACGACCGGACGACGTGCTCGTCCCAGACCTTCTCCGACAGGGTCCTGCCCATTGCTGATCTCCTCAGGTTCTCGTGGTTGCCGCGTCCCCGTTGGGGGTCGGCGTGTGGGTCGGCGACGACAGGGGTGTCGTGGTCGCTTGTGAGAAGCGTACCGCTTGCATCCCATTGGGTGAGACGCTAATCTCAGCCTATGGACACATCAAGTGGCGTCGGCGTGCTCGACAAGGCAGCTCTCGTGCTCACCGCCCTCGAGTCGGGCCCCGCGACCCTGGCCGGCCTCGTCGCCGGCACCGGCCTCGCGCGGCCCACGGCCCATCGTCTCGCGGTCGCCCTCGAGCACCACCGCCTGGTCGCTCGCGACATGCAAGGACGCTTCGTCCTCGGGCCGCGGCTCTCCGAGCTCTCCGCGGCCGCCGGCGAGGACCGACTTCTCGCGACCGCCGGCCCCGTGCTGGCGCGCCTGCGCGACATCACCGGTGAGTCCGCCCAGCTGTGGCGCCGCCAGGGCGAGCACCGCGTCTGCGTGGCCGCCGCCGAGCGCCCCTCGGGCCTGCGCGACACCATCCCCGTCGGCTCCCAGCTGACCATGCGCGCGGGCTCCGCCGCCCAGGTGCTGCTGGCCTGGGAGGACCCCGAGCGCATGCACCGCGGGCTCCAGAACGCTGCCTTCTCCGCTGCCGCCCTCTCCGGGATCCGTCGCCGCGGCTGGGCCCAGTCGATCGGCGAGCGCGAGCAGGGCGTCGCCTCGGTCTCCGCCCCGGTCCGCTCCCCCGGCGGCAAGATCATCGCCGCGGTCTCGGTCTCCGGTCCGCTCGAGCGCCTCTCGCGTCAGCCCGGGCGCATGCACGCCCCCGCCGTCCTCGCCGCTGCCGAGCGCCTGTCGGAGTCGCTGCGACGCGCTGCGGCTGAGTGATCACCCGGGTCATCGAGTAGCCGGCCCCCCGGTCATCGAGTAGCCGGCTACGCGACGAAGGAGCGGGCCGGCGTATCGAGAT
>NZ_JAXMNS010000373.1:0-3751 GCF_034670285.1 Nocardioides sp.
GCTGGACAGCGCGCTGGCGCGCAAGCGAACGGAGCACCAGCAAGGCCTCATCACCACGGACGAGCTCATCGCGGCTGAGGACGAGATTGAGGCTCTCACCCGCGCAGTCGCGCGGGGGCCCCTCGTCGTCATGACGTCACTTGAGCTCGGTGCTGGAGAGCCCGAGGACGCGACGCGCCACGATCAGCTGCTGGATCTGCTGGGTGCCCTCGAATATGTCGAGGATCTTGGAGTCGCGTGACCACTTCTCGAGCAGCTCGATCTCGCTGTAGCCGATGGAGCCGGCGAGCTCGACGCACGAGAGCGTGATGTCGGACCCGACGCGACCGGCCTTGGCCTTGGCCATCGACGCCTCGAGAGAGTTCGGCTCGCGGTTGTCGGCCATCCACGCCGCCTGCAGGGTGAGCAGGTAGGCGCCCTCCCAGTCGGCCTCCATCTGGAGGAACTTCGCGGCCGCAGCCGACTGCACGACGGCGGGGCGGTCGTAGTCGACCTCGACGCCGGCGTCGGCCAGGAGCTCACGGGTGAGGTCGAGCGACGCCCGGGCGCACCCGATCGCCATCGCCGCGACGAGGGGGCGAGTGTTGTCGAAGGTCGCCATGGCGCCGGCGAAGCCCGCCTTGGGGTCGATCTCCGCCGAGCCGAGCAGGTTGTCCTTCGGCACCCGGCAGTTCTCGAAGATGATCGTGGCGGTGTCGGAGGCCCGGATCCCGAGCTTGTGCTCGAGCCGGTCCACCCGCATGCCGGGGGTGCCCTTGGCGACCACGAACGACTTGATCGCCGCCCGACCCAGGTCGCGGTCGAGCGTGGCCCACACGACGATGTGGTCGGCACGGTCGCCGGAGGTCACGTAGATCTTCTCACCGTTGATGACGTACTCGTCACCGTCGAGGACCGCCGTGGTGGTGATGTTGGCCGAGTCCGATCCGGTGCCCGGCTCGGTGATCGCCATACCGGCCCACACGCCCTCGAGGCGCTTGAGCTGCTCGTCGTTGGCGACCGAGGCGATCGCGGAGTTGCCCAGGCCCTGACGGGGCATCGAGAGCAGCAGGCCCACGTCGCCCCAGCACATCTCGGCGATCGACATCACCGAGGCGAGGTTGGCACCGTTCTTGACGGTCCTGTCGTCGTCCTTCTCGTCACGACGCACCCCGGCGGCGCCGGCACCCTCGCTGGCGCCGGAGTCGGAGAGACCGTCGATCATGGCGGCGAGCATGTCGAGCTCTTTGGGGTACTCGTGCTCGGCGCGGTCGTAGGTGCGCGAGATGGGGCGCAGCATGTTCATCGCGACCTGGTGGGCCTGGCCCACGAGCGGGAGGAACTTCTTCGGGTCGTCCAGGCTGATGGTCATACCAGCACGCTTCCTTCCATGATGCCGATGGCGCGCAGGTCGCGGTACCAGCGTTCGACGGGGTGTTCCTTGACGAATCCGTGCCCACCGAGGAGCTGGACACCGTCGAGGCCGATCTGCATGCCCTTGTCGGTGCAGAGCTTGCGGGCGAGTGCGACCTCGCGGGTGAAGTCCTTGCCGGCCGCCGCACGCGAGGCCGCCTTGTAGGTCACCAGGCGCATGGCCTGCAGCTCGATGGCGATGTTGGCGACCATGAAGGCCACCGACTGACGGTGGGCGATGGGCTCACCGAACGCCTGGCGCTCCTTGACGTACGGCGTCACGTAGTCGAGGACCGCCTGGCCGGTGCCGATCGCGAGCGCGCACCAGGCGAGGCGGGAGAGCCGCACGCAGTCGCGGTAGGTGCTGCCGTCGGTCTCGCCGAGGACGGCGTCGGAGCCGACCTTGACGTCGGTCAGAGTGATGCGGGTCAGCGAGGCTGCCCGGACGCCCATGGCGGGGTCGCCCTCGACGGCGAGGCCGTCGGTGCCGGACTCCACGAGGAACAGTGCGGGGGCACCGTCCAGGAGTGCACCGACGATGAACAGCTCGGCATCGGCGCCGCGCGGGACGAGCGACTTCACGCCGTTGAGCGTGAACCCGTCGGCGGTGCGGACGGCGGTCGTGCTCGGCGAGAGCACGTCGAAGAGCACGGTCGGCTCGGTCAGCGCGAGCGCCGCGGCGGCGACGTCGTCGCCGGTGAACGCCGGCAGGTAGGTCTGCTGCTGGGCATCGGTGCCCCACAGCCCGAGGGCCGTGGCGACGGAACCGGGCGCGAGGCCGGCGACCGCGAGGCCGAGGTCGCCCTTGGCGAGGGCTTCGGCGACGAGCGTCCCGGCCATGGCCGAGCGCTCCTCGGAGATCCCTCCGAGGGCCTCCGGCACACCGAGGATCGGCAGCCCGATCTCGGCGCCCGCCTTGAGCACCTCGGCAGGAGCCGCGCAGGCGGCGTCTGCGTCGGCCGCTGCGGGCCGGATGACCTCCTCGGCGTACTCGGTGACCACGTCCACGAGCATCTGCTCGTCCTCGGTCGGGGTGAGGTCGAAGAGCCCGGTGCGGGCCGCGGGGGCGACCCGGACGCCGGGACGCCCGACCTTGCCGGCCTTCGCGAACGTGCGGCTAGCGACGGTCATCGTCTTGAACCCGTTGCTCGTCACGCTGAAGACGGCCTGCTCGGTCGACTTGCGCAGACCGAAACGGTCGATGAGGTCGCTCTGGGCGAGCCGGCTCAGGCCGGCCACGAGGTAGCCGATCGGGTCACGCGACTCGGTGGTCGCGATGCCGTGGCGACCACCGGGGCGGAGGTTGTTGATGAGGGACATGCAGATAATGTAACTGTGAGTTACACAGAGCGCTACACCTTCCGGCGTGCGCCAGGTCACACCGGGTCCGCGGCAGGCCCCGAGGTGACGCGGAGCACCCCCGCGAGCCGCCTAGGATGCTCGCCATGTCCGACCAGAACTCCGATCTCCCCGTCGACCCCGTCGATCCCGGTGACACCCCGCTCACCCCGCACGGGCCCCTTCCCGAGCCGGGCACGGTGCGGCCGGTGACGCGCTGGGGCACGCCGGTGATGCACCGGCCCCAGGCGAAGGTCACGTCGTACGACGACGACCTCCGGGCCCTGGCCGCCGACATGGTCGCGACGATGTACGCCGCGGACGGCGTCGGCCTGGCGGCCTGCCAGATCGGCGAGGACGTCGCGATGTTCGTCTTCGACTGCCCCGACGACTCCGGCGTGCGCACGATCGGACTGGTGTGCAACCCCGTCCTGACGCTCCCCGAGGGCACCGAGCGCCGCCTCGACGAGACCGACGAGGGGTGCCTGTCGTTCCCCGGCGCGTTCGTCGAGCTCGCGCGCCCCGACACCGCGTCGGTCACCGGCACCGGCCTGGACGGCGAGCCGGTGACCTTTTCCGGCGACGGCATGCTCGCGCGCTGCCTGCAGCACGAGACCGACCACACCCTCGGCACGGTCTTCGGCGACCGCCTGGCCACCAAGGCACGCAAGAAGCTCACGAAGGCCCACGACAAGGCCGCCGACGAGTTCCCGCTGGACTGGCCCGCCGGTTCCTGAACTGTTGCCGTTTGGTCCCAAACGACAACAAAACCGCGCCCAGAGCTGTCGTCTGGGACCAAACGGCAACATCTTGGACGACGCCGCGGACGACGGCCGCGAGCGCGGGCGGGGTCAGCGGCGCGCGGTGAGGTAGCAGGCGACCGCCGAGGCGGCCGCGACGTTGAGGGAGTCGATCCCCTCGCGCATCGGGATGATCGCGCGGCGGTCGGCGGCGTCCTGCCAGCGCGTCGAGATCCCGTGGCCCTCCGAGCCGAGCACGAGCGCCACCTTGTCGAGACCAC
>NZ_JAXMNS010000374.1:0-3745 GCF_034670285.1 Nocardioides sp.
CCGGGAGCCGCCCTCGGGCTGCTCCAGGAAGCCGCGGTCGGCAGGGACGGCGAGAAGGCTCGCACTGCCTTGATCGAGGTCGCTCAGGGACGAGGCCGGGGAGACGTGGCGGACGGCGTCCGTGCCGCCGCCGTCCGAGCCCTGGCCGGGGTGGGGGGCAGCAAGGCGCTCAACCTCGCCCGCAAGGCCCTCGAGGACGACGACCCGGAGGTGGCGGTGTCGGGGGCGACCGTGCTGGCCCTCCTCGGCGCGGACGACGACCTCGACCGCCTGGTCGGACGGCGACTCCAGCTGCCTGAGCGGCAGCAGGCTCGCGTCGACACGGCGATCAGGATGCTCGCCGCGCGCCGTGGGCGCTCGGTCGACGTCCGGCTGCCGCGTGAGGACGAGAAGATCCTCAGCGCGCAGAAGAAGGACCTGACGATCGAGGCCGTGGCGGTGCCCGAGGGTGAGCACCGCGCCGAAGCGGCGTGGTCGGCCCTGGTGCCGGAGAAGGCGCGGACCGTGGGGGCGTTCAGCTGCGGACCACGCACCCACGTCGTCCAGGTCGGGGCCGCGCCCGAGGCGCTCGCCAAGGCGCCGGCGATCGCCGCCACCCTGCTCGGCCAGAACGAGTCGACCGGTGAGTCGTTCGTGCGCTGGGTCGTGCTCATCGAGCCCGACGGGCCCAATGGAAATGGCGGGTTCAACGTCACCGTCGCCCGTCCGACCGGAGAGGTCGGCTTCCGCGGGACGGGCAAGGTCGACGGCGAGGGCCCGCGTGGGTCGGTGAGCGTCGAGATCGATGCCGTCGAGGGGCCGGGTGCGAGCGCGGTTCACGTCGTCGCGCGGCTCAGTGGGGGCGAGCTGCAGGTCGAGGGGGTCGGCGACAGCGTGCGCCAGGCCCGGCTGGTGCCCCGCAAGGGGTGATCGGGTGCTCATCCCGTTCCGTGCATGGACGCGGTAAGTTGAGTGGAATAGACTCAACTTACCGTAGGTTGGACCTAGCAAGCCTGACCCCACGCACGAGAGCGGAGCACCCATGAGCACCTTCGGCGCCGAGAAGTTCACCACCCGCAGCCGCGAGGCCATCGAGGCCGCCCAGCTGGCCGCCACGAGCGGCGGGCACAGCGCCGTCGAGCCGATCCACCTGCTCACGGCGCTGCTCCGCGACGGCGAGGGCACGGCCGGCTCGCTCGTGGAGAAGGCCGGCGTCGACGCCCGGCTCCTCGCGGCGCAGTCGGAGGCAACGCTCACCAAGCTGCCCTCCGCGAGCGGCGCCACGGTCAAGCAGCCTGCGGCCTCCGCCGCGCTGACCCGCGTGCTGGCCGCTGCTCTCGACCTCGCCCGCTCGATGAAGGACGACTTCGTCGCCACCGAGCACCTGCTGATCGCCCTCGCCGGGGTCGAGTCGAGCGCCCAGCAGGTGCTGGCCGACGCCGGCCTGACCGAGGCCGGGATGCGCGAGAGCCTCACGGCCGTGCGTGGCAACCGGCGCGTGACCAACCAGGACGCCGAGGCGACGTACGAGTCGCTGGAGAAGTACTCCGTCGACCTCACCGCCTCCGCCCAGGACGGCAAGCTCGACCCCGTCATCGGCCGCGACGCCGAGATCCGCCGCGTGATCCAGGTGCTCAGTCGTCGCACCAAGAACAACCCGGTGCTCATCGGTGAGCCCGGCGTCGGCAAGACCGCCGTGGTCGAGGGGCTCGCCCAGCGCGTCGTCGACGGCGACGTGCCCGACAGCCTCAAGGGCCGCCGCGTCCTCAGCCTCGACCTGGCCGCGATGGTGGCAGGAGCGAAGTACCGCGGTGAGTTCGAGGAGCGCCTCAAGGCCGTGCTCGAGGAGATCAAGGAAGCCGGCGGGCAGATCATCACCTTCATCGACGAGCTCCACACCGTCGTCGGAGCGGGCGCCGGCGGCGACTCAGCGATGGATGCCGGCAACATGCTCAAGCCGATGCTGGCCCGCGGCGAGCTGCACATGATCGGCGCGACCACGCTCGACGAGTACCGCGAGCGGATCGAGAAGGACCCCGCCCTCGAGCGCCGCTTCCAGCAGGTGTTCGTCGGCGAGCCCAGCGTCGAGGACACCATCCAGATCCTCCGCGGCATCCAGGAGAAGTACGAGGCCCACCACGGCGTGCGCATCACCGACGCCGCCCTGGTGGCTGCGGCCACGCTCTCCGACCGTTACATCCCCGGCCGCCAGCTGCCCGACAAGGCCATCGACCTCGTCGACGAGGCGGCCAGCCGGCTGCGCATGGAGATCGAGAGCTCGCCCGAGGAGATCGACGAGCTCCGTCGCCGCGTCGACCGGCTCAAGATGGAGGAGTTCGCGCTCGCCAAGGAGTCCGACGACGCCTCGGTCGAGCGGCTCGCCGTCCTGCGCGCCGACCTCGCCGACCGCGAGGAGGAGCTGCGCGGGCTCGAGGCCCGCTGGGAGCAGGAGAAGGCCACGCTCGAGGGCGAGGGCGACCTGCGTCGTCAGCTCGACCAGCTGCGCATCGAGTCCGAGCGGCTCCAGCGCGAGGGCGAGTTCGAGAAGGCCAGCGAGATCCTCTACGGCCGGATCCCCACCCTCGAGGCACAGATCGAGGCCGTCGCGGCGCAGGAGAAGTCTGCCGCCGAGGGCGTCGAGCCGCTGGTCGGCGAGGAGGTCGGCGCCGCGCAGGTGGCCGACGTCGTCGAGGCCTGGACCGGCATCCCGACCGGCCGGATGCTCGAGGGCGAGACGGCCAAGCTGTTGCGCATGGAGGAGGTCGTCGGGGAGCGCCTGATCGGCCAGCACGCCGCGGTCATCGCGGTGAGCGACGCCGTACGACGCTCGCGGGCCGGCATCGCCGACCCCGACCGGCCCACCGGGTCGTTCCTCTTCCTCGGCCCCACGGGCGTGGGCAAGACCGAGCTGGCCAAGTCGCTGGCCGACTTCCTCTTCGACGACGACCGGGCCATCGTGCGCATCGACATGAGCGAGTACAGCGAGAAGCACTCGGTCTCGCGCCTCGTCGGGGCGCCTCCCGGCTACGTCGGCTACGACGAGGGTGGTCAGCTCACCGAGGCCGTGCGGCGTCGGCCCTACTCCGTCGTGCTGCTCGACGAGGTCGAGAAGGCCCACCCGGAGGTCTTCGACATCCTGCTCCAGGTGCTCGACGACGGCCGGCTCACCGACGGTCAGGGTCGCACCGTCGACTTCCGCAACACGCTGCTGATCCTCACCAGCAACCTCGGGTCGAGCTATCTGGTCGACCCGACGCTGGACGAGGAGAAGAAGCGCGAGTCGGTGATGGCGGTCGTGCGCCAGAGCTTCAAGCCGGAGTTCCTGAACCGTCTCGACGAGGTCGTGCAGTTCGACGCGCTGAGCAAGGACGACCTGACCCACATCGTCGACCTCCAGCTCGCGTTGCTCGAGAAGCGACTCGCCGTACGGCGCATCGCGATCGTCGTCAGCGACGAGGCCAAGCGGTGGTTGGCCGAGACGGGCTTCGACCCGGCGTACGGCGCCCGGCCGCTGCGCCGGCTCATCCAGTCGTCCATCGGCGACCCGCTGGCGCGCCTGCTCATCGGCGGAGACGTCGTCGACGGCGGTTCCGTGCGGGTCGACGTCGCTGCCGACGCGGCGGGCGGTCTGGTGCTCACCGCCTGATCCTCCGCCCCGGACGCGGGGGGCGTCTGCTGAAATGGCCCGCATGTCACACGCCCTCCGCGCACTCGAGCGCTGCCTGACCACCCGCCGCGCGGTCACCCATGACTGAGCCGCAGGTCG
>NZ_JAXMNS010000375.1:0-3722 GCF_034670285.1 Nocardioides sp.
GAAGCGCCAGCAGGGCGTGATGCGCTTGGGGCCGACGGGCATCGGCGCATGCATGCCGTTGGCCGACCAGTCGTCCACGCCCTTCATGGAGGCGATGAGCGACTCCCTCGTCAGTCCGCCGCCGAGCGCCGTCGCCTGCTGCACGAAGAGCTGGCCGGCCGACCAGGAGAAGAGCCCGAAGAAGCCGGGGCGCGCACCGGGACTCGTCTGTTCCAGGTAGCTCAGGTAGAGCCTGAGCTCGGCATTGCTGGCGGCTTCCTCGAACGGCACGAAGTTGGTGAAGACCGTCGTGCCGATCGCTGCGTCGCCCGCCGGCTCGGTGTACTGCTCGCTGTAGGCCGTCGGGTCGAGCAGCAGCAGCTCGGGCTTGAAGTTCTGCTGCTTCATGGTCTGCACCAACCGGACGAACTGCGGCTCGGCAGCGATGAACTGCACCGACGTGACCCCGGCGTCCTTCATCGCCTGCACGTAGGGGGCGTAGTTGAACGACGCCACGTCGACGCCGGCGACGTAGACGAACTTCACCCCCTGCTCGGTCATGAACTTCACCTGGCTGCGTCCGCTCTCCTCCGCGGCGCCTGCGTCGATGTAGAGCATCGCGGCCTTCTGACCTCCGGAGGCGTTGCGCTTGACGTAGTCGGCCACGACGTTCTGGAACTCCGACGACCCCGCGGGCTGGGCGGCATAGCACGTCGTGCACGCACCGCGCGCTGCCGTTGTCGAGATCGACCGGATATCGGGCAGCCCGCACTTCTGCGCCACCGAAGCGCCGCCGGAGTCGAAGGCCGACATCGACCCCACCATGGCGAAGACCTCGTCGCACCCCTTGGCGTAAGCCTGCTGGTCGGCGCCCGCATCGCTGCGACTGTCGTAGGGCGCGAGCTTGAGCGTACGTCCGCAGATGGTCTGGCCGCTGTCGTTGTAGTACTTCACGAAGGCCGCCATCGCGGCCTGGGACTGGGCGAAGAGTCCGGGCACGGGCCCACTGATGTCGGAGGCGTTGCCGATCGTGATCGTCGAGTCGGTGATGCCGGTGCCGTTGCTGAAGCCGTCGCACGAGACCCCCTTCGTCGGGGCCTTGGGGGTCCCCGGGTCGGGCTGCGTCTCCCCGCCGCCACCGCCACCGCCACCACCACCGTCGACCGGGGCCGGCGCAGCGGCGTCGGGGCCGCTCCCGGACGTCCCAGGGTCGACCGACGACCCCGCGTCGGGCGCGCCCGGGTCGGGGGCGGAACCCGGGTCGACCGTGCCCGGCCCGGAGTCGACCGGCACCCCGGAGTCGGTTCCGCTCACGACGGTCCCGCCGCTGCCGGCCTGGGTCAGCCCAGCGGCCAACCCGGCCTGACCGGGCTCGATGTTGCTGCCACAGGCGGCCAGGGCCAGGCACAGCCCCGCCGCCACCGCCCCGACCACGAGGCGCGATGACCTGCTCGACGTACGACTGGCACCCATGCGGATCAGCTCCGTTCGAAACCGACGTCGAGGGTGACCGGCTCCCACTCGTCGATGGAGGCGGCGAGCTCGGCGAGCTTGTCGCGGGTGGCCTTGAGGACGTCGGCGCCGAGGAGCAGGCGCAGCGGCGGGTCGTCGAGACCGGCGATCATGACGACCGCCTCGCCGACCTTGCGCGGGTCGCCCGGCAAGTGGTCGGCGAACTGCTTGATGAGGTCCTTGCGCACCCCGACGTCGCCGGCGTACGCCTCGATCGGCGCCGACGCCTCCTTCATCGACCGCTTCGCCCAGTCGGTGCGGAACCCGCCCGGCTCGACGGCGCTGACCTTGATCCCGAGCGGTCCGACCTCCTTGGCGAGCGCCTCGGTCAAGGCCTCGAGGGCGAACTTCGTCGAGGAGTAGTAGGCGTTGGGCGGGTTGGCGACCAGACCCGTCATCGAGGAGATGTTGATGACGCGCCCGCTCCCCCTCAGGCGCATTCCCGGGAGCACCGCCTTGAGGGTGTCGACCACGCCGAAGTAGTTGGTGTCGAAGAGCCGCCTGACCTCGGCGTCGTCGCCCTCCTCGACCGCCGAGAGGTAGCCGTAGCCGGCGTTGTTGACGAGGACGTCGATCCCGCCGAAGGCCTCCTGGCATGCGGTGACCGCAGCGTCGATGGCGCCTCGATCGGTCACGTCGAGCGGCAGGGCGATCGCCTGGTCGCCGAAGTCGTCGACGAAGTCGGCGACGTCCTCGACGCGCCGAGCTGTCACCGCCACCCGGTGACCGGCCTCGAGGGCGCAGCGGGCGATCTCGCGACCGATGCCGGTCGAGCAGCCGGTGATCAACCAGCGCGAGGAGTCGTGGGTCGTCATCAGCAGGTCCCCTCGGGGAGACGTCGCTGGTAGCCGGCCCGACGCAGGTCCAGCTGGGCGTCGCGCTCACCGGCCGTGACCCGGGGTACGTCGGGCAGCTCGGCGTCGAGTCGGGCGAGGTCGACGACCCGACCGCTCGCGGACAGGTCCGGCGTCGGGCCGCCCTCGCCGAACTCCGCCATCCGCAGCGTGAGGATCCCCTCCGACAGCCCGTCGGAGTCGATCCAGTTGGCGACGCCGGGATCATCGGGTCCGATGACGTAGGTGTAGCTGCCGTCGGGGTTGGGCACCGACTGCGCCTTGTTGAGGCTGCCGGTGCGGTCGTAGACGTCGAGCGTGGTGCCCCAGATGTTCGACAGCGGCACCGTGAAGTACTCCGCCCCGCCGTCGCGCACGTCGACCACGAACGCCTGGCCGTCCTCCAGCAGGAAGCGGCCGGCGACGTAGACCTGGTTGCGCATCGCGCCCGTGTGGTCGGCCTGGAAGGCCAGCGCGAAGTGGTTGGGAGGGGTCTTGTACATCCCGTGGCTGAGCTTGCCGGTGAAGTCGGCGAAGTGCGCCATCATCGCCGCGGTGGCCTCGGCCTGCTCGTCGAGCGTGCGCGGCGGTGTCGACGGCTCGGGGCCGAGGCGCTCGACGCTGAGGTGGTTGGGGTCGTCGACCGACCAGTCGAGCAGCACGTCGCGGATGTAGAACTCGTGCGCCTCCGGCGTCGAGCGCACGTGGTTGGGGCGCCCCTGGGCCGGGTCCGCGTCGACGGTGATCAGGAAGCTGCCGTCGTCCTCGACGTGCATGCGGCGTCCGTCGAGCACGTCGACGGTGCCCATGTGGGCGTCCCACAGCGTGAAGTAGTTCTCGGTCATCCGCCCCGCTCCGACGCGACCGCGGATCTCGTAGCGCTCGGCCCCCGAGATCGGGATCGTGCGGTAGACGGTGTCGGGGTTGTCGATGCCCCAGCGCGAGCCCAGGACCCGCCGGCCTTCCACCGGGTGCGCCAGGCGGGTGATGCAGGTGACCTTCGGACGCAGCGGGTCGGAGTTGAGCGACCACACCGCCGCGGAGAACATCACCTCCTCGAAGGCGGCGTCGAACCGCTCACGCATCGCAGGCGAGGCCTTGGCGCGGCCCAGCCAGGTCTCGGCCACGGCGGCGTGCGCGGCCTTCACCGTGGGGTGGGCGAGCAGGTTAAGCGCCGCGAGCTCGTGCTCGTGCTGCTCCGCGGTTGCCACGGGGTGGGCGAGATCAGCGGATCCGTGAGCGACGGCGCTGTTGGACGAGGGGGAGGTCGGCACGCCGTGAACGTACCAGTGATCCAGGTCACATGTCAGTACTGACGAAACGATTGGTTGTAGTCGGCGAACCTCTCCTCGATCATCGCGTCCGACAACCCGTACGACGCCGCGGAGTAGTCGGGGC
>NZ_JAXMNS010000376.1:0-3720 GCF_034670285.1 Nocardioides sp.
TCATCTGGGAATGTCCCCTTCGGCGTCGAGGCTCGAGCACGGTCGTGCTCGCATCGATCACTACGACCGCTTCAACCACCCGCTGCCAGGAGTTGTTCCATGTCCCACCCCACGGACCTGCTGTCCGGTCTCGACCCGGAGCAGCGCCGGGTCGCCGAGACCCTGAGGGGTCCCGTCCGCGTCCTGGCCGGTGCCGGCACCGGCAAAACCCGCGCCATCACCCACCGCATCGCGCACGGCGTCCACAGCGGTGTCTACGCGCCCACCGAGGTGCTGGCCGTCACCTTCACGACGCGCGCCGCCGGCGAGATGCGCGGACGGCTGCGTGGTCTGGGGGCCGGTGGCGTGCAGGCCCGCACGTTCCACGCCGCGGCCCTGCGCCAGCTGCGCTACTTCTGGCCGCACGTCCACGGCACCGAGCTGCCCACCCTGACCGAGTCGAAGATCCCGATGATCGTCCAGGCTGCTCGGCGGCTGCGCCTGACCACCGACCAGGCCGCCCTGCGCGACCTCGCCTCCGAGGTCGAGTGGGCGAAGGTGAGCAACGTCCGCCCCGAGGACTACCCGGCGATCGCCGAGGCCCGCAACCGCTCGGTCGCCAACCTCGACGCCGACACCGTCGCCCGCGTGCTCTCGGGCTACGAGGACGTCAAGCGCGGTCAGGGTCGCATGGACATGGAGGACGTCCTGCTGCTCACCGCCGGGATCCTCGCCGACGACGAGCGGGTCGCGGCGCAGGTGCGACGCCAGTACAAGTGGTTCGTCGTCGACGAGTTCCAGGACGTCTCGCCCCTCCAGTCCGCCCTGCTCGACCTCTGGCTCGGCGGTCGCAACGAGCTCTGCGTCGTCGGCGACCCGGCGCAGACGATCTACTCCTTCGCCGGCGCCAACGCCGACTTCCTGCGCGACTTCCCCCGCAAGTACGCCGACACCACCTCCATCGAGCTGGTGCGCAACTACCGCTCGACCCCGCAGGTGGTCAGCGCCGCCAACTCGCTGCTCGCCGGCACCTCCAGCACCAGCGTCGAGCTGAGGGCCCAGCGTGCGTCGGGCAGCGACGTCGTCTTCGAGGGACACCCCGACGAGGTGGCCGAGGCCTCTGCGGTCGCAGGACGGGTCAAGCGACTGCGCGACGCCGGACATCCCCTCTCCGAGATCGCGGTGCTGTTCCGCATCAACGCCCAGTCGGAGGCCTACGAGGAGGCGCTGACCGACGCCGGCATCCCCTACGTCATCCGCGGAGCATCGCGCTTCTTCGACCGTCCCGAGGTGCGCGAGGCGGTGACGCGCCTGCGCGGAGCGGCCCGATCGGGGGCGTCTGCGGCCGACGGCGACACCTGGGTCGACCTGGTGCGCGACACCCTGGCCGGGATGGGCTGGACGAGCGAGGCTCCCCAGACCCGTGGACAGACCCGCGACCGATGGGAGTCCTGGCAGGCCCTGGTCAGCCAGGCCGAGGCCTTCGCGGTCCAGAATCCCGAGCCCGACCAGCTCAACGCCTTCGTCGACGACCTCGATCGCCGCGCCTCCGAGCAGCACGCCCCCGTGGCCGAGGGAGTCACCCTCGCGACGTTCCACGCCGCGAAAGGCCTGGAGTGGGACGCGGTGTTCCTCGTCGGTGTGCAGGACGGCACCCTGCCCTTCACCTACGCCACCACCCCGGCTGCGATCGAGGAGGAGCGCCGACTCCTGTACGTCGGGATGACTCGCGCCCGCAGCGACCTGGTCGTCTCCTGGGCCCAGGCGCGCAACCCGGGCCAGGCGGCGCGTCGCAAGCCGTCGCGATTCCTCACCTCCCTGCTTCCGGCATCGGCGCAGCCCGCGACACGTCCGAGCAGCCGCAAGGGTGCCCGCACCTGCGTGGAGTGCGGCAAGCCACTGGCGCCGGCCGACAAGGCGCGACGTCGCTGTGCCGACTGCCCGGTGCGCTACGACGAGGCGCTGTTCGAGCGGCTGCGCGAGTGGCGCAAGGAGAAGGCCCTGAGCGAGGAGATCGCGCCGTTCATGGTGTTCAGCAACGCCACGCTCGAGCTGGTCGCCGAGCTCAAGCCCCGCACCCCCACGGCCCTCCGGGCCGTGTCCGGCATCGGCCCGGAGAAGCTCGAGAAGTACGGCGCGGACCTCCTCGAGCTGGTGGGGTGAGGCCGCCGGCGAGCGCCGGCGAAGAAAGTTCGAGAAATAGCCATTAAATGGTTTGCCCCTTACTCACAGGGGCGCGTAGTTTGCTTCTCATCAGTTGATCAACCGCGCACCAGGGTCCTGACAAGACCTGCGCACGAATGCATCGAAGGAGGTGGCCTCCATGGAGAACATCAACACCACGGCGACGACGATCGCTCGCCCCGGCACGACGTCGGGCAGCACGTCTGCTTTTGCCATGTCCACGCGCGGCTGCACCTTCGCTGCTCTCGACGCCGACCGCACCGCCGGTCAGCGGTGGATTCCGGCCATCGGTCTGACGACCGATCCGTCGGCCACCATCCGCGAGCGCCAGGTCACCGCCAAGGGACACGTGGGCCTCGTTGCCTACACCCCGGGAAACCACGCCTGGAAGCCACCTCTGTGCTGAGAGATCAGTAGAGAGCAGCCTCCAGGCCGCGGAACCCGTCAAGGGATCCGCGGCCTTTGTGTTTGTCAGGTGTTTGTCAGGAGACGCATGACTGAGAAGGAACAGCACCATCAGCATCACCAGCACCAGCCACATCAGCGATCAGACAAGAGAGACGGAGGTGACCAGATGACCACCAGCACCCTCGAACGCCGGCAGGACTTCACGGGCGGCCACCAGGTGATGACCCTCGGAGGTCTTCACGACCAGGCAGGACAGGTCGACGAAGCACTGCTGCCCTGCCGGGTGAACAGCCCGGAGCTGTGGTTCGCCGAGCTGCCCGCGGACGTCGAGTTCGCCAAGGCCCTGTGCCAGGGCTGCCCGGTGCGCGAGCTCTGCCTCGACGGAGCCCTCGAGCGCCGCGAGCCGTGGGGCGTGTGGGGCGGTGAGCTCTTCCTCCAGGGAGTGGTCATCCCCCGCAAGCGCCCGCGCGGCCGGCCCCGCAAGGACCGCACCGAGGTGGCGGCATGAGCCTCCGCCCCACCCCATACGAGAACCGGAGTACTGACGTGAACACCATGCATGAAGACCTGGCGCGGGCACATATGTCCGCGCGCCTGGGAGAGGCGCAGGAGTTGCGTGCGGGCCACCACCTGGCCCGCGCACGGCGCTTGAGCCGCAGGGCCGAGCGCGCAGCGCTGCAGGCCCGTCTCGCCCTCGCTCGCGCTCTGTAGGACCCCCGGAGTCACCTCCGGACACCCTGATCGCGGGTGTTTCAACCAGGAGCCGGACACGACGTCTCGACGTCGCGTCCGGCTCCTGCTCGTTTTCGGCGCCGCGTGGCGCCTCGGCGTCCTACGGTGGAGGAGTGAGTGAGACCTGCGCCTTCTGCGGAACCGTCGAGGACGACGCCGCGACGCTGCTCACCTGGTCGAGCAGCGTCGAGCGCGGCCGCGCGCTGCGCTACTGCCTCACCTGCTCCCGCGAGCACCTGCGGGCCATGGAGGGCAAGCTCGACCAGGAGTGGTGGTGAGGGTGCGCCAGCGCGACGAGGATCAGTAGGGCAGCTCGTCCCAGCAGCAGCCACAGTCAGGATGGCGTGGCCAGGAGCGAGGGACCGGGGACGGCGAGTGGGCATCCAGGGTGGCCGACCAGGTCGTCGGACGAGCACC
>NZ_JAXMNS010000377.1:0-3691 GCF_034670285.1 Nocardioides sp.
CGCGACTACGCGCCGACTCGGCGAAGGCGGGTGCGGTGAGTCGGCGCGTAGTCGCGCCGACTCAGCGAGAACCTGTGGACGAGTCGGGCTCAGCCGAGGTCGAGGAGCACCTTGCCGATGGCGCCGGCCTCGACGGCGTCGTGGGCAGCGGCGGTCTCGGCGAGGGGGTAGTGGTGCAGCGGCATACCGACGTCGTCCCCTACGCGGAGCGCGCCGGAGGCGACGGCGGCGTTGACGTCCTCGGTGGCGGCGACCAGCAGGTCGGCGTCGAGGAAGTAGAGGAGCACACCCTGGAGGCGGACGTTCTTCGCGAACGCCGGACGCACGGCCAGTGTCGCCTCGTTGCCGCCGTTGTTGGCGTAGAACGCGATCGTGCCGTGGTTGCGCACGACCGCCAGGTCGAGCTCGAGGTTGTCGGTCGGGGACACCTCGACGACGAGGTCGACGCCGTCCGGCGCGATCTCGCCGACCCGGGCCACGACGTCCTCGGTGCGGTAGTTGACGACGTGGTGGGCGCCGGCTGCCCGGGCGAGCGCCGCCTTCTCGTCGCCGCTGACGGTGGTGATCACCGTCGCGCCCGACCAGACCGCCAGCTGGATGGCGGAGTTGCCCACGGCGCCGGCGCCACCGGCGACCAGCACGACCTGTCCGGCCAGCGCGTCAGGGGCGAGCCGGGTGACGTTGCCCGAGGTGAGCGCACGGTGCGCGGTGACGGCGGGGACGCCGAGCGTGGCTCCCAGGTCGTACGACGCCTCGTCGGGCAGCGGCACGACGCAGCGCGCGGGCTGCACGGTGAGCTCGGTGGCGGTGCCGAAGGCGCGCCCGAACTGCGCCAGCACCAGCCACACACGGTCGCCCGGAGCCACGTGGCCGACCCCGGCGCCGACCGCCTCGACCACGCCGGCGCCGTCCTGGCCGGGCGCGACCTCGTCGTACTGCAGGGCGCCCATGGCACCGACCCGGAACTTCCAGTCCGTGGGGTTGACCCCGGCGCGAACGATGCGCACCAGCACCTCCCCCTCACCGGGCACGGGAGCGTCACGCTCCACGAGGCTCAGGACGGACGACGGACCGATTTCGGAGTAGACGACTGATCGCATGTCAGCCCCAGCGTCACGACGTCCGTCGTTGTTCCCCGACCTCGGGTGCGGCGCGCCCGGCGATCAGCGGGAGGTCGAGGTAGGTCGCGATGCCCGGCGGCGCCGCGACGACGTACGGGATCGCGTTGACGCAGTGGTTGGCGGTCGAGACGACGCCCGGGTTGCGGACGAGCCCCTCCTCGATCGTGTCCGGCTGGAGTCCCTTGAACGTCAGGCTGACCGACGGGTCGCCGGTGACCTGGACCTCGAAGCGCTCCCCTGCCTCACCGAAGCTCCAAGCTGGCTCGAGGTGCTCCTCACCCATCAGCCAGTTGACGGTGGCGGTGACCACCGGGACGCCGTCGACGAGCGCGCGCCAGTGAAAGCGACGGGCAGCCACGAGCCCGGGCTCGATGACGCCCATCGGCGACTCGATCGGAGCGGTCGCGACCGCGACCTCCTGGAGGGTCTCGATCCTCGGATCCGCGGCGAAGCCCATCTCGGCCACGATCATCCGCACCGAGGAGCGGAACCCGCCGCCCAGCAGCGCCGCCATCGGGCTCTCGAGCGCCTCCTCCGGGGTCTTGCCGAACCCCATCACGTGCTCGATGACGTCGGGGGCTCCGTAGGTGCGGATGTCGGAGAACTCCTCCGAGCGCACGTGGGTCACCCGGGCACTGACCGCGGAGAGCATCAGCGGGAACCGCTCGGTGATCCCGCCGGGATGGATGCCGGTGCCGTGCAGCGTGGTGCCGCCGGCCTCGCACGCCTCGACGATCGCGGTCGTCGCGGCGGGGTTGGGGTAGATCCAGCCGACCGGGGTGACGACGTTCTTGCCCGAGCGCAGCAAGGCCACGACCTCTGCCTCGTCGGCCACCAGCGGGGAGTAAACGACGCAGTCGGCGTCCAGGGCACAGATCTCGTCGAGGCTGGACGACGTCGTGACGCCCAGCATCCCGAGATCGAGGACCTCACCGACGTCTCGGCCTGCCTTCTCCGCGCTGTGCACCCAGCACCCGACGAGCTCGAGGTCGGGGTGGCTGAGCACTCCCTCGATCGCTGCCCTGCCCACGCCGCCGGTCGCCCACTGGATCACCTTGATGGTCACAGTAAGAGATCTACTTAGTGCTCGGATCATTCGTCAAGGGCCAGGTGGCACCTTGCTTCGAAGGTACGCCCAAGGCTGGAGCGATCTGTTGAACTATGCCTGCCGCTTGACTGCCAAGAGGTACGACGTGGTGGGAAGCGTCGAAGGCGTGGACCTGCTGTTGCCGCCGTCGCCAGAGTTCCCGCGGGCGAGCAGTCCCTTTGCGAGCGCGGCAAGCGTTGCGAGCGCGGCGATGTCAAGCGCACGCTGCCAATCGAACTCGAACACGTCGAACGCATCGGCCCCGATTGTCCCGACGACACTCGCGATGAAGGTCTTCGCGAGCCGCACCGTCAGATCTGGCCAATAGGTCAGATCGGTCTGCTGTGTCAGGTATTGAAGTGCTGTCGCCAGCACCGAGACCACTGCCGCGCCAAGCGACATGACTAGCGCTGTCTTCCACGGCAGATTGATAACCGAGCCTGCAGCGGGAACTGCGAGGAGCACCGTGAAGAACTGCTGCCCAGCCGTCCAACCCGCGCGCTCGAGAAAGTCTGAAACTATTGCTATCCGTGTATCGCTCACTCTGCCCCCCCAAGGTAGGCAATCACTTTGTCAGCAAGTTCCGGCATTTAAAATGACTATTGCTGACTACCTGGTCATTGGGGTTGTTGAACAATCGGATAGCGCTACTTCATCGTCATCGACCGCCACTGCCGAGCCGCTCTGGCGACAAGTCAGAGCGCTTCAGCCATCGCCGCGCACGCCGCCAGCCACGACATCCGCGTCGCCTCGGACAGCTCGGCGTACGGCACGATCGAGCCCGACACCAGTGCCGGGTCGTAGGGCACCCGGAAGACCGCGCGCGTGCGCTGCTCGTAGACCGCCACCAGGTCAGCGGCGAGCTTGTCGTCGACCTTCGGTGATGGGTCGGAGAGCACGGTGATGCACTTGTGCTTGAGGTCGGTCATGCCGGCGTCCTGGAGCGCGTCGAGCATCCACAGGCCGCTGTAGCCGGTGTCCTCACGCACGGTGCTGGTGACGACGACCAGGTCGGCGGCCTCGGCCGCTGCCAGCCAGTTCTCGGCGCGCATGTTGTTGCCCGTGTCGACGAGGATCACCCGGTAGAAGCGCTCGAGGAGGGCGTGGACCTCCTTGAAGTCCGCCGCCCGGATGGTGCCGGTCACGTCGGGACGCTCGTCGGAGGCGAGGACGTCGAAGTGGGCGTCGCCCTGCGAGCGCACGAACGCCCCGAGGTCGCCGATACGCGACTGGTAGACGTCCTTGAAGCGGCCGAGGTCTTCGAGCAGCTCGCGGGTGGTGTTGCGGTGCGAGCTGCGGGTGCCTCGTATGCCGAGCGTGCCGCGGGTCTCGTTGTTGTCCCAGGCCACGACGCCGCCGCCGCGCACTGTGCCGAAGGTGTAGCCGGTCTCGACGATGTCGCGGCCGAAGTTCTGCCGCACCTTGTCGATGGCGCTTTCCGCCACCGCCCGGCGTGCGGCGGCCGGGTCGACCAGATCCGGCG
>NZ_JAXMNS010000378.1:0-3664 GCF_034670285.1 Nocardioides sp.
GCTCAGCGCTGCCGACGTGGAGGCGTGGATTCAAGGACTGACCGACGAGGAGCTCAGCGAGAGCGAGCTCGTCGACCGGGTCCGGCTACTCGAGGAGCTCAAGACCCGAGCGGCCGCAGCGCAGGCGCGACTGGCGGTCGGCCTCGATGCCGCCGTGCGACAGCGTCACAGCGACCTCAAGCTCCCGCCGGCCTAGCAGGGTCGCGGCGTCGCCTCCCAGCTCGCCGCCGCCCGACGCGAGTCGCCGTTCCGAGGCGGGCGCCACCTCGGGTTCGCGAAGGCCGTCGTCACCGAGATGCCGCACACGATGGCGGCGATGGAGGCCGGACAGCTCTCGGAGTGGCGGGCCACGATCCTGGTGCGCGAGACCGCGTGCCTGTCTGTAGAGGACCGGCGCCACATCGACGCCGAGCTGCTTGCCGACCCGACGAAGGTCGAGGGTTGGGGCGACCGGCGTCTGGGCGCAGCGGCCCGGCGGCTCGCGGACCGGTTGGACGCAGCCGCCCAGGTGAAGCGCAAGGCACAGTCCGAGAACGCCCGGCGCGTCAGCATCCGCCCGGCGCCCGACACCATGGCGATCGTCAGTGCGGTACTGCCGGTGGCCCAGGGGGTCGCGGTCTGGGCAGCACTCAAGACCGTCGCCGACACCCTCACCGGCCAGGGCGACGAGCGCAGCCGCGGCCAGATCATGGCCGACACACTCGTCGAGCGGGTGACCGGCCAGGCAAAGGCCGACGCGGTGCCGGTCCACGTCAACCTCACGGTCTCCGACGAGGCGCTGCTCGCCGGCGGCACGGAGCCGGCCTGGCTCGCCGACCTCGGGCCGGTACCCGCCGCGTCCGCGCGCAACCTGGTCGACACCGCGACGCAGGACGCCATCGCGACGCTCCGGCGCCTCTACGTCGCCTCCACCGGCCGGCTCATGTCGATGGACTCGGTGAGCACCGCGTTCCCCAAGAATCTCGCCCTCTTCCTCGACCTGCGCGACCAGACCTGCCGCACGCCGTGGTGCGACGCACCAATCCGCCACCACGACCACGTCCGCTCGTTGCTCGCGGGAGGCCCGACCACCGCCGACAACGGCCAGGGCCTCTGCGCGCAGTGCAACTACGCCAAGGAAGCCCCGGGGTGGTCGGCCAGGCCGATCGGGCCACCCGGCGAGCAGCACCAGGTCGAGACCACCCTCCCCACCGGCCACCGACTCAGATCCCGCGCACCGGATCTACCCCAGCCCTCGCGGACTCGCGGCCGTCGCATCGTGGTCGACCTCTACTCACCCGACTTCAGCATCGGGTTCGAGTGCGCTGCCTGATTCGTCGCAAAGATCGCTGGCGCGACCCGCCCACGCCAGCGAACACACGACGATTCCTCGCCACGCCTCGTCCATGTGCGGCCCCGGCCGCGCCGCCGCGCGGTGAACTTCGTCCCTTGGCCGGCATTCCACGATGCTCGGGAATCAATGCGGTACGTGGCTGCCAGCAGGTGACAGCGGGGTACCGCAGAGTTCAGGTCGGACAGGCAGATGCGTCTACCTGGGCGGAAAGCCCCATCGAATCTCGGAGTGCGTGGCGGGCGTGCCAGCGATGCCCTGCCTTCCGACTTCGATCAATCGAAATCTGAATCGACCCCAGCACTTGAGTACGTCGGCTCACGTGCTGCACCCACCCCCGCTCCTAGCGTCGGCCCATGCTCCTCACCCACCGCCTCTTCCTGCCGTACGCCGCCTGCTTCCTGGGGACCCTGGCCCTCCTCACGGTCCTCTGCTTCCACTTCCCCGAGCAGCTGACCAGCCAGGAGCTCCGGGCCGTCTACACCGCCGACTTCGCCCGCGCGACCCTGTTGGTCGGGCTCATCGCCACGTTCGTACTCGGCACGGCCGCGGTCCTGCGTGACCAGAGCCGCCCGGTCGCCCTGACCGGCCTCGCCGCCGCGACGGCCGCCGTACTCCTCGGTGGGACGAGCGTGGAGGTCGGCGACTTCGAGCAGACGCCGTACTCGCTGGGGCTCGACTGGTTCGTGCTGTCGCTGTTCTTCTCGGCGCTCGTCTTCATCCCGCTGGAGCAGTACCTCGCCCACCGCCAGACGCCGGTGCTCCGCAATGGGTGGCGCACCGACGTGACCTACTTCTTCCTGAGCCACGTCTTCGTGCAGTTCATCCTGCTGGCCGTGACCGCGTCGACGTCCACCGTCGCGGCGCGGGTCGCACTCCCGGCCGTGAGCGACGTCGTGGGCGCGATGCCGGGCTGGGCGCAGTTCCTGCTGGCTGTGCTCGTCGCCGACCTCGCGCAGGCGACGCTCCACCGGGCCTACCACCGCATCTCGACCCTGTGGCGCTTCCACGCGGTGCACCACTCCAGCCGCGACCTCGACTGGCTCGCCGGCTCGCGCATCCACTTCGTCGAGACCGTCCTGACGCGCAGCATCGTGCTGCTGCCGCTCCTGGTGCTCGGTTTCTCCACCGCCGCCGTCAACGCCTACGTCGTCCTCGTCGGCCTCCAGGCCGTGGTCGCGCACGCCAACATCGGCGTCCGCTTCGGCTGGCTCGAGTACCTGATCGTGCTGCCGCGCTACCACCACTGGCACCACGCGCGTCACGTCGACTACTGGGACCGCAACTACGCCATCCACCTGCCGCTGGTCGACATGCTGATGGGCTCCTTCAAGCTGCCTCGCGACGGGTCCTGGCCCGAGGAGTACGGCGTGCTCAAGCTCGAGACTGTGCCCAACGGAATCGTTGCCCAGCACTTGATGCCGTTCAGCAGTAGGACCACCTACGACGACTACGTGGCCTGACCGCCGGCCGCCCGCAGGTGGTGCGCGCTGAGCGCCTCGATCGCGAGGACGGCGAACTCCTCGGTCGTCATCGGCGTCCCGGTCTCGACCCGGTAGACCTCGCGGTCCTCGTGGTAGGCGGTGGCCACGCGAGGGTCGGCGGTGAAGACCGTGAGCACCGGGTCGTCCGACTCGTCCATGTCGAGGTCAACGTACGGCTTCACCTCGTCGCCGAGGCCGAGCCCCCAGCCGTCGTCCTCGGTGGTGAGCCACACGTAGTCGGCGAGCCACGGCAGGTCCGTGGGGTCGAAGGCGTCGTCGAAGTAGGTCACCTGGCGCCACTGCGGAGGCGCTGCGGCCAGGGCCTGGGCGACGCTCGGCAGGTCGCGCAGCTCGGCGAGCGTCACGTCCACCTCCTCACGCGCGGGCTCGGGCCGCTCGGGCCGCTCAGTAGCGACGACGGCAGGGCCCGAACCGGCCAGCACCATCGCCACGAGTCCGATCCCGTTGAGCACGACGATCGCGATCCCGAGCCAGAAGAACGCGCCGCGCTCGCCGACCTCGGTGACCACCAGCGCCACACCGATCGCGAGCGCGATCAGCCGCATCCACGGACTACGAGTCCAACCCATCAGCGCGCCCCCTGGTCCCAGCAACCCTGGCCGAGCCCGACCAGCTCGAACCCACGCAGGTCGCCCTTGCCCAACCTGGCGTTCGCGGTGGTCGCGACGCCGTACATCTGCTGGTCCCGGGCGTCGGTGTGAGCGAGGCCGACCGCGTGGCCGATCTCGTGCACCATGATCTGGCCCCAGGCGACGAGGCCCTTGGCGGCGTACGACTCCGTGAGCGGCTCGGTGCTGTCGAGTGCGACGACCCCTTGAGCGATCTCGAG
>NZ_JAXMNS010000379.1:0-3656 GCF_034670285.1 Nocardioides sp.
GGGACTAGCCGCTGATGCTGTTCGGCTTCTCGCCGGTCACCACGAACACCACGCGGTTGGCGACCGACACGGCGTGGTCGGCGATGCGCTCGTAGTAGCGGCCGAGCAGCGCGATGTCGACGGCGGCCTCGACCCCGTGGGTCCAGTCGTCGGAGAGCATCTCGGTGAAGTTGGCCCGGCGCAGCTGGTCCATCTCGTCGTCGTCCTCGCGCAGGCTCGAGGCCTCGTCGAGGTCGCGGCTGAGGATGATCGTGGTGAGTCGACCGACCATGTCCTCGGCCACGTGGGCCATCCGAGCCACGGTCGGGCGGATGTCCTCGGGCACGGCCACGTCGGGCACGCGCAGTCGCGCGATTTTGGCGACGTGCACCGAGAGGTCACCCATCCGCTCGAGCTCGGTGACCATCCGCAGCGCGGCGACCACGCTGCGGAGGTCGCCGGCGACCGGCTGCTGGAGGGAGAGCAGCTCGAAGGCCGACTCCTCCACGGCCTCGCGGGCGAGGTCGATGTGGACATCGGCACTGATGACGCTCTCGGCGACGCCGGCGTCTCCGCTCATCAGGGCCTCGGACGCCTGGCCGACAGCGGTCTCCACCAACCGGCAGATGGCTGCCATGTCGACGAAGATCCGGTCGAGCTGCTCATGAAACTTTTCGCGCATGGCCCGACTCTAGGCCTGGCCCGGACCCGCCGCGAAGCGAGGGAGTGAACACGGGATGAACAGGCCATGCCCACACCGGTGTCAGGCGAATCCCGCGCGAGGTTCACCGTACGATCCGACTGTGGATCCGACCTGGCAGGTGCTGCTCGCGGCTCTTCTCGGGGCACTCGTCGCCGGAGGGGCCGTGCTGGCCTGGCACGTCAGCGACCGGCAGCGACGCTGGCAGCCGGTGCTCGACGAGCCGGCCGTGCCGGCCTCGGTCGCCGCGGTGCTCTCGGTCCTGCGGAGCAGCGCCGTGATCATCGACGACTCCGACGTCGTCCTGAAGGCCTCGGCGCCGGCGTACGCCATGGCGCTGGTGCGCGGCACCTCCCTGGTCTCCGACGAGCTCGCCGCCCTGGTCACCGAGGTGCGTCGCGACGGGCAGATCCGCGAGACCGAGCTGGTGATGCCCCGCAAGAACGCCCCCTCGCGCCACGTCACCGTGCGGGTCGCCCCGCTCGGATCGCGGCTGGTGCTGGCGCTGGTCGAGGACCGCACCCGCGAGCGCCGCGTCGAGCACGTACGACGCGACTTCGTCGCCAACGTCAGCCACGAGCTCAAGACACCGGTGGGCGCCATCCGGCTGCTCGCGGACGCCGTACGCGAGGCCTCCGACGACCCTGCGGCGGTCGCGCTCTTCTCCGACCGGATGCTCATCGAGAGCGACCGGCTCACGCGCCTGGTCCAGCAGGTCATCGAGCTGTCGCGACTTCAGGGCGACGAGCCGATCGAGTCGCCGCTGCCGATCTCGCTCGACCACGTCATCTCGCTGGCCATCGACACCAGCGCGATCGACGCGGCAGCCAAGGGCATCTCGGTGGTCTCGGGCGGCGAGAACGACCTCCGGCTGCTGGGCAACGAGGAGCAGATCACCACCGCTGTCGCCAACCTCGTGGCCAACGCCGTCCACTACTCCGACGACGACTCCACCGTGCTCGTCACGACCAAGGGCGTCGACGGGTTCGTCGAGATCAGCGTCGTCGACCAGGGCATCGGCATCCCCTCGGTCGAGATCGACCGGATCTTCGAGCGGTTCTACCGCGTCGACCCGGCTCGCCACCGCTCCACCGGCGGCACCGGACTGGGTCTGTCGATCGTCAAGCACGTCGCCGCCACCCACGGTGGCGACGTGCGCGTCTGGTCGGTCGAGGGGCAGGGCTCGACCTTTACCTTGACGCTTCCCCGTTCTGAGGCCCGCACCACCACCCCCACGGCAGCATCAACCAGCGAGACGCCGACGGCGTACGCGAACGAGCAGGAGGAACGACCATGACGCGGGTACTCGTCGTCGAGGACGAAGTGAGCTACAGCGAGGCGCTGGCCTACATGCTGCGCAAGGAGGGCTTCGAGGTCGCGATCGCCGCCGACGGCCACGCGGCGCTGGTCGAGTTCGACCGCAACGGCGCCGACATCGTGCTGCTCGACCTGATGCTGCCGGGCATCCCCGGCACCGAGGTGTGCCGCACCATCCGTCAGACCTCTAACGTGCCGGTGATCATGGTCAGCGCCAAGGACGACGAGGTCGACAAGGTCGTCGGCCTCGAGCTCGGTGCCGACGACTACGTCACCAAGCCCTACTCCCCGCGCGAGCTGGTTGCCCGCATCCGCGCGGTCCTGCGCCGAGGCCAGGACACCGACCTGCTGCCCGACACCCTCGAGGCCGGTCCGATCCGGATGGACGTCGAGCGGCACGTGGTGACCGTCGACGGCCACGAGCAGCGACTGCCGCTCAAGGAGTTCGAGCTGCTCGAGATGTTCCTGCGCAACCCCGGGCGCGTGCTCACCCGTGGCCAGCTCATCGACCGGGTCTGGGGCTCCGACTACGTCGGCGACACCAAAACCCTCGACGTCCACGTCAAGCGCCTGCGCGCCAAGCTCGAGCCCGACCCGGGCGAGCCGAAGTACCTCGTCACCGTGCGCGGGCTGGGGTACAAGCTGGACCTCTGAGCCACTTCGGGCCCCGAACCCTCAGGACCCGAGGTCGGCGAGCCGATACCTGTGTCGGACCCACTCGCGACCCAAGGGAGGTCACGCGCCACATGCTGATGGTTCTGGCCCTGCTCACCCTCATCCTCACGGCGGCGCTGGTACTCCTGGTGAGCCGCCGGCGCGCCGAGGAGGCCCTCCACCCTCTGGAGCGGGCCGTCGCCCGCCCCGACGACCTCGTCAGCGCCCTCGTCGTCGAGCTCGCTGTGACCCCCGAGGTGGTCAAGCGACGTCGGCAGCAGGCGTCACCCGCGGCTGCTCCGGCCGAACCGGTCACGCCGGCACCGCAAGACGGCGCCCCGCCGCCGTCGACACCGACCCCCACCCCTGCTCCTGCCCCGGCGCGGCACGCCGCCCGCGAGCCCGCGGCGGGTGTCAGCCCGGTCGAGCGAGAGCGCCGCAGCCCTTACGCCTCGGGCGCGGTGCGCGGCCGCCGGATCGCGCTGCCCGACGACGACGTCGACTTCGACATCAGCTGGCGACCCAACGAGTCCTCGGTCGCGACCACCCACGGCGCCCCGCCCCTGGCCCGGATCATGGAGGTCGGCTCGACCGGCCGAATCCAGGTCGGCGATGACGAGGCCGTCACCTGGCAGCAGCAGAGCGGCTGACCACGCGCCAGCTCCGCCGTACGCCGTCCCTCCAGTCGGGCGACCCGGCTGCCGATGATGAGGTCGACCGCCGCCGTCCAGCCGGGCCCGGCGCCCAGAACAGAACGGAACGACCCGTGAGCCAGGACAAGCCCACCCTCACCGCCGAGCCCGTCGTCGTCACCAGTGCGTGGCCGTGGCGCGGCAGCGAGCAGCGCATGATCGTCGCGACAGCCGCCATGGGCCTGGGTCTCGCCGTCTGGCTGCAGGGGTGGTGGTGGATCGCGGCCGCCGTCGGGCTCGGCTGCGCGTTCTGGCTCTACCGGGTCGGCGACTACCGCAAGCAGCGCTCGCTGGTCACCGTCACCATCAGCTCC
>NZ_JAXMNS010000380.1:0-3642 GCF_034670285.1 Nocardioides sp.
GCACTGGTCGTCAGGTGCAGGTGCCGGGCAGCGGCCTCGAACGTGCCGTGGTCGATGATCGCCACGAGCGCGGCCAGCTGATCGGGGTGCGGCACCATGAAGGAAATCTAAAGGATCTGAAGATACTTTCGTTGGTCTTCATCACCTCGAGTCCCTACCGTGAACGCGTGCTGACCTCACTCGCGACCGGCCTCGTCACCGGCCTCGCCCTCATCGTCGCCATCGGCGCGCAGAACGCGTTCGTCCTGCGCCAGGGCTTGGCCCGTCGCCACGTCGGACCGGTCGTGGCGGTCTGCGCCCTCTCCGACCTGGCCCTCATCCTCGCCGGCGTCGCCGGGATCGGCGTCGTGGTCGAGCAGGCACCCTGGGTCATCGACGTCGTGCGCTGGGCCGGCGCCGCCTTCCTCACCTGGTATGGCGTCACGTCACTGCTGCGCGCACGGCGGCCCTCGTCGCTCGAGGCCGCGCGCGGCGACTCCGCCGCCCTCGGACCGACCGTGGCCAAGGCGGTCGCGCTGACCTGGCTCAACCCGCACGTCTACCTCGACACCGTGCTGCTGCTCGGCTCGATCGCCCAGGCCGATGCCGCACCGTGGTGGTTCGCCGCGGGCGCCGGAGCGGCCAGCCTGTTGTGGTTCACCGCTCTCGGGTACGGCGCTCGGCTCGCCCACCGAAGGCTGTCGACGCCGCGCGCATGGCAGGTGCTCGACGTCGTCATCGGTCTCACGATGCTCGCGATCGCCGTCCGTCTCGCCCTCGGCGGCGCCTGACACTGCTGGAGCAGATGTCACAACTGACGCTACGCTCCCGCCATGGTGATCGACCTCCCCGACCCGTCGGTGTCCCGGCGGGCGCTCCTGGCCTCGTCCGGCGGGCTGGGCGCCGTGGCCGTGCTCGGCACCGGTGCCAACGCAGTCGCGTTGCCGCTGGGTGCCGACCGAGCGCGCTTCCTGTCGCCCGCCGAGCTCGCCACGTTGCGCGGCGTCGTGGACCGGGTCGTGCCGGGTCGACCCGAGGACAGCGTCGACGGCGCCGTCACGGCTCGGGTGCACCACGCCATCGACTCCCTGCTGGGGGCGTTCGAGACCGACCCCCCTCGGATCTACGCCGGCGGCCCCTTCTCTCGACGCGGCGGCGCGAAGGTCAACGACTTCGCCCGCTTCGTCGAGCTCGACGACTACGAGCGGCTCGCCTGGCGCCTTCGACTTCATGGGTCCCGAGGGCGTGCACGTCTTCAGCGCAACGGCGCGACCCCAGGACTTCGTCGCGTCTACCGCAGGGGCCTGCGGCGCCTCGCGGCGAACGTGCCGGGCTTCGCCGGCCTTCCGGGCCCCGCGCGCGACCTGGCCCTGCGACTGAACGAGGACAGCGACGTGCAGGCGATGCTCGACGTCGCGGTGCCGCACACCCTCGAGTTTCTCTTCGGCGCGCCCGAGTACGGCGGCAACCACCGCCAGAAAGGCTGGAAGGCCATCGGGTTCGACGGCGACCGTCAGCCTCGCGGCTACACCCGTCGCGAAGTCACCCAGCCCGAGACCGAGCTGCTCCCCGTGCTCGACGTACCGCTCTCAGAGCTGCTCGGCGGGTCGCTGCCGCTGATCGCCCTGGCCCCCTCCGAGGCCGTCCACGGGCTCCGCGCTGCATCCGAGGACAGCTTTGCGGCACGGCAGTCCGAGGTGCAGTCGATGGTCGCGGCACTCCGTCAGGGGGCCGAGGACCCAACCTCCGACCTCAGAACGCTGGACGCGCTGACGCGCCGGATCATCGCCTCGACACGCACGGGGAAGACCTCGTGAACCAGCAGGCCGTCGTGATCGGCTCCGGTGCCGCAGGATCGGTGGTGGCCTGGGAGCTCGCCCAGCACGGCTGGGACGTGACCATCCTCGAGCGCGGCCGCAACCTGCGACCCGGGCTGGGCAAGCGTCGCAGCGCCGATCTCGGCACCCACTACGGAAGTGACGAGATCAAGGGCGCGCGTGGCTTCGGCTTCCCCGATGCCCGGCTCGAGCCCTACACGACCCGCACGCAGGCAGAGGCTTTTCAGGGTGTCGCACGCTCTGCCACCGGGGCACTGGGCCAGCTGGGAGCAGCGGTCGGAGGCACCTCGTTGCACTACAACGCCAAGACACCGCGTTTCTGGAAGCAGGACTTCCACCAGCGCTCCGCTCTTGGTCCGGTCGCGGATGCCCAGGTGGCGGACTGGCCGATCGAGTACGACGACCTCGAGCCGTTCTACGACGAGGTCGAGTACCGCCTCGGCGTGCAGGGCGACCGGTCCGCGATGCCGGCGCGGACCCTGAGCCAGTCGCCCCGCCGGCGCGACTTCGTGCAGGGACCCAACCCCACCGGATACGCCGCCGGGCTGCTCGGTCAGGGCGCGGAGCGACTGGGCTACGAGCCGTACCCGCTGCCCGCGGCTGTGAACTCCCGCGTGTTCCAGGGTCGCCCCGCGTGCAACTCCTGCGGGCTCTGCTCCGGCTTCGGCTGTCCTATCAACGCGCGCGGCGACGCACTCGTCTCGTACCTCAACCCGGCCTTGCGAACCGGTCGCGTGCGAGTGATCGACCGCGCGTGGGTGCACCGGGTCCAGACCTCGCGAGACGGACGCCGGGCGACGGCCGTCCTGTGGCGCGACGTGCGCGGCCGCGAGCACCGCACCCGGGCTACCACCGTCGTCCTCGCCGGCAGCCCGATCAACACCGCCCGGCTGCTGCTGCTCTCGGCCAACGACAAGCACCCGCGCGGCCTGGGCAACCGTTCCGACCAGGTGGGGCGCAACATGATGTTCCACAACTTCACCCAGGCAGCGGCGTTCTTCCCCACCAACGTCCATCCGCTCCGGGCCCAGTCCACGACGCTGGCCATCGACGACCTGGTCGGGCCGTTCACCGGCCCCGAGGTCACTGCACTGGGCGTTCCTTACGTCGCAGGGGGCGTCGTCCAGGTCGGCTCCGGGGCTCCCCCTGTCGAGGGTGCCAAGCTGCTCGCCGACCTGGTCGGCTACGGGGCACCCCTGAAGCAGATCCTCAAGGTCGGCCTCCACGCCGGGGTCGCCGCCTCCCAGCTGGTCCACCAGGACCTTCCGCAGAAGCACAATCGTGTGGACCTCGACCCGAAGGTCCGCGACTTCCTCGGCAACCCGGCGGCGCGGATCACCTACTCCCCCCACCGTCACGAGCAGGCTGCCGCGATCCTGCTCGGCGCCCGCCTCGAGGCCATGCATGCGCTCGCCCCGGGCGCGACCGGGGCCGTCGTCCTGCCGTTCCCGCTCCTCAGCGACGGGATCACCTACACCGCCCACCTGGCGGGCACGGCCAGGATGGGCCGAGATCCACGTACGTCGGTCTGCGCACCGTCCGGCCGGATGCACGAGCTGGACAACGTCTACGTCGCCGATGCCTCCACCTGGCCGACCTACCCGGGATTCAACCCCACCCTGACCATCATGGCCAACGCCCAGCGCATCGCCCGCCGGTTGGCCACCCGTCCCGGCGAGTAGGAGAGCTCCATGTGCCACACCTGCACCCCGGCATCGGCAACGGCCGGCCTCAGCCGTCGAGCGCTGCTGGGCGCTGGCGCTGCCGCCCCGCTCGCGCTGGCGCCCACCTCTGCCCCCGCCGGCGCGGCCGCTGCCGCCGTACG
>NZ_JAXMNS010000381.1:0-3637 GCF_034670285.1 Nocardioides sp.
CCCTTCCCACTCCCCCGTCCGGCCGATCCGGTTGGCGTCGACGAGAGGGATCGTGATCCGGGTGACCTCGTCGCTCGGCGGCAGCTTGTCGGAGTAGATGATCGTCGCCGCCTCCGGGTCCCACGCCTCTGCGGCCGAGGACGAGAGGTACTGCTTGGCGATGTCGATGCGCGTCGGGGAGGCCGTCATGGCGTCGAGGAAGCCGCTGGCGACCTCGACCCCCGTCGCGTTCTCCCCGGGCGCCACGGCGTTGATGTCGGGAGCGGAGCCGCTGTCGGTCGTGCTCGCGCCACGTGCGTCGACGATCGGTCCGGAGTCGGGCAGCCCGCTGCACCCGGCCAGCAGCAGGGCCCCCAGCAGCACCCCGAGCAGGGAGAGTGCGGTCGGCCTCGGTGACGTCAGCGGACTCGGCGACCTCATCGCAGCACCTCCGGCCCGTGCGCAGCAGGCGTGTCGTCGGGCTCCAGGGGCAGCGGGCTGCGGCGCAGGGGCACCGCGACGGTGCGCGGCAGGGTCAGGCGGAACTGGGCGCCCTGCCCCGGGCGACCCCACGCCTGCAGCCACCCGCCGTGGAGGTGGGTGTCCTCGACGGCGATGGCGAGGCCCAGCCCGGTGCCGCCGCTGGTGCGGGCTCGCGCCGGGTCGGCGCGCCAGAAGCGGTTGAACACCATCGCCGACTCCCCCGGCTGGAGGCCCACCCCGTAGTCGCGCACCGCGATCGCCGAGGCGGTCGCGCTGGACCCGAGTCGCACCACGATGGCGGGCTCGCGCTGCGGGTCGGCGTGGTCGATCGCGTTGGTCACCAGGTTGCGCACGATGCGCTCCACCCGTCGTACGTCGGCCTCGGCGAGGCACGGCTGCTCGCCGTCCTCGACCGCGATGCTCACCCCCCGCTGCTCGGCGAGCGGGCGGGTCGAGTCGACGACCCGTCGTACGACGTCGGCGAGGTTGACGTCCTCGAGGTCCAGCTGGGCGGCGCCCGCGTCGAAGCGGCTGATCTCGAGCAGGTCGCCGAGCAGCGTCTCGAAGCGGTCGAGCTCGTGCTGGAGCAGCTCGGCCGCGCGAGCGGTCACCGGGTCGAAGGACCCGCGCGCGTCGTGGAGGACGTCACCGGCCATCCGCACCGTCGTCAGGGGCGTGCGCAGCTCGTGGGAGACGTCGGAGACGAATCGCCGCTGCACCCGGCTGAGCTCCTCGAGCTGGCGGATCTGGCGCTGGAGACTCGTGGCCATCTGGTTGAACGACATGGCCAGTCGCGCGAGGTCGTCCTCACCGGTGACCCGCAGACGCTCGGTGAGCCGGCCCGCAGCGAGTCGCTCCGCGACCTGACGCGCCATGCGCACCGGCGCCACGACCTGCCGGGTCACCAGCCAGGTGATGCCGGCGACCAGGACCAGCAGCAGCACGGCCGCCGTGAGGAGCGCCCGGGTGACCAGCGCCAGGGTCTCGGCCTGCTCGTCCAGCGGGAAGAGCAGGTAGAGGGCGTAGGTGCGTCCGTCGGCCGGGAGCCGGATCGGCGAGCCGACCACGATCCCCGGCGCGCTCACGGGCGCCACGCCGTCGTCGGTGGAGCGCAGCACGATCGAGGTGTAGGTCCACGCTGCGCTCGCGTCGACCTCCTCGAGCCGTCGCTCGAGCGACTCGGGGATCGACGCCGCGAGGTCGAGCCCCGTGCTGAAGTCGGCGTTGCCGCCGGTGAGCGGCAGGTCGTCGTCGACGGGGCCGGCGAGCACGACGCTGAAGCCGCGGGTCTCCCCGCGCGCGATGATCGGACGAGCCAGGTCCTGGACCTGACGAGTGATGTCGACCTCGGTGCGCAGCGTCGCCTCGAGCCGCAGCTCGGCCTCGCTGGTCTCCCCCGCGGCCTCGGTGACCACGGCGTCCACCCGGTTGGACAGCAAGCCGTCGCGCGTCTGCTCCAGCAGGAACCAGCCGACCGCGGAGATGACGACCGCGGACAGCAGCAGGGTGCTCACCACGACGCGAGCCTGGACCGAGCGTCGCCAGAAGGTCAGGGCGCGCCGCAGCCCGACCGGGATCCATGGTCGTGCCATCGACCTGCGCCCGCCCCTCGGCCCGCTCAGACCTTGCCGGCCTTGTAGCCGACCCCACGCACGGTCAGCACGATCTCCGGGTGCTCGGGGTCGTGCTCGACCTTGGAGCGGAGCCGCTGGACGTGCACGTTCACCAGACGCGTGTCGGCGGCGTGTCGGTAGCCCCAGACGCTCTCGAGGAGCATCTCGCGGGTGAACACCTGCCAAGGCTTTCGGGCCAGGCACAGGAGCAGGTCGAACTCGAGCGGGGTGAGTCCGATCGGCTCGCCGAGGCGGCTGACCGAGTGACCGGCGACGTCGATGACGAGGTCGCCGACGTCGATGGTCTCGACCTGGTTGCTCGCGGCGGTGTCCTTGCGGCGCACGCGGGCGCGGATGCGCGCGACGAGCTCCTTGGGCTTGAACGGCTTGACGACGTAGTCGTCGGCGCCGGACTCCAGCCCGACCACGATGTCGACGGTGTCGCCCTTGGCGGTCAGCATCACGATCGGGATCCCCGACTCCGCCCGGATCTCCTTGCACACGTCGATGCCGTCGCGGCCGGGGAGCATCAGGTCGAGCAGGACCACGTCGGGCTTGTACTCGCGCACGGCCTCGAGGGCCAGATCACCGCGCGCGACGGTGAAGGAGTCGAAGCCCTCCTGGCGCAGGACGATGGAGAGCATCTCGGCGAGAGCGGCGTCGTCGTCGACGACGAGCACGCGACCATTCGTCGCGAGGTCGTGGGACGGCACAGTCATGCATTCATCCTAGGTGGCAGGTTGTCGGACACGCGCAAAGCGCCCGGGTCGAGGGTTCGACCCGGGCGCCTGCGGTGACGTGCTGCTACCGAATCAGTATCGGTACGCGTCGGTCTTGTACGGCCCCTCGACGGGCAGACCGAGGTAGCTGGCCTGGTCGTCGGTGAGGGTGGTGAGCTTGACGCCGAGCGACTCGAGGTGGAGCCGCGCGACCTCCTCGTCGAGGTGCTTGGGCAGCACGTAGACGCCGGTCGGGTACTCCTCGGTCTTGGTGAAGATCTCGATCTGCGCCAGGACCTGGTTGGTGAAGGAGTTCGACATCACGAAGCTCGGGTGGCCGGTGGCGTTGCCGAGGTTCATCAGGCGACCCTCGGAGAGCACGATGATCGACTTGCCCTCGGGGAAGGTCCACACGTCGACCTGCGGCTTGACGGTGTTGCGCTCGGCAACCCCGGGGGCCTCGAGGCCGGCCATGTCGATCTCGTTGTCGAAGTGACCGATGTTGGCGACGATCGCGTTGTGACGCATCGACTTCATGTGGTCGAGCGTGACGACGTCGGTGTTGCCGGTGGCCGTGACGATGATGTCGGCGGTCGGCAGCGCGTCCTCGAGCGTGGTGACCTGGTAGCCGTCCATGGCTGCCTGGAGCGCGCAGATCGGGTCGATCTCGGTGATGATGACGCGGGCACCCTGGCCGCGCAGCGACTCCGCGGAGCCCTTGCCGACGTCGCCGTAGCCACAGACGACCGCGACCTTGCCGCCGATGAGGACGCCGGTGGCGCGGTTGATGCCGTCGATGAGCGAGTGGCGGCAGCCATAGACGTTGTCGAACTTCGACTTGGT
>NZ_JAXMNS010000382.1:0-3621 GCF_034670285.1 Nocardioides sp.
GTGGCGCCTCCACCAGCGAGTCGACCCAGTCCTCCGGGATGGGCGGGACCGTACGACGGGTCCTGATGACCGGCGTGTCCTACATGATCCCGTTCGTGGCGGCCGGTGGTCTGCTGATCGCCCTCTCCTTCCTCCTCGGGGGGTACGAGATCGTGAACCACCCTGAGATCGCCACCGAGAACTCCCTCGCCGACCTGCCCGACCTCGCCGCGCTCGGACTCGACCACGCGCTCTTCGGCAGCGCCCTGCTGGCCTACTTCGGTGCGTTGATGTTCGTGCTCGGCGGCGCCGCCTTCGGGTTCCTCGTGCCGGCGCTCGCCGGCTACATCGCCTACGCCATCGCCGACCGGCCCGGCATCGCTCCCGGCTTCGTCATGGGTGCTGTCGCGGGCGTGACCGGCTCCGGCTTCATCGGCGGCATCATCGGCGGTGTGCTGGCCGGCCTCTCGGCCCACTGGATCGCGCAGCGACAGGTCCCGACCTGGGCTCGTGGCCTGATGCCCGTGCTGGTGATCCCGCTGGGCGCCACCCTGGCCAGCGGGCTCGTCATGGTCGTGGTGCTCGGGCGGCCGCTCGCAGCCCTGAGCGAGGGTCTCAGCGACGGCCTCAACAGCATGAGCGGAGGATCGGCGATCCTGCTGGGTGTCATCCTCGGACTGATGATGGCCTTCGACATGGGCGGCCCGCTCAACAAGACCGCGTACGCCTTCGCGACCACCGGGCTCGCCGCCGTCGGCACCGTCCAGGACGCCCCCGAGCTCAAGATCATGGCCGCCGTGATGCTCTCCGGCATGGTGCCCCCGATCGCCCTGGCCCTGGCCACGGTCGTGAGGCCCAAGCTCTTCAACCAGGCCGAGCGCGAGAACGGCAAGGCCGGCTGGCTGCTCGGCTCCAGCTTCATCACCGAGGGCGCCATCCCGTTCGCTGCGGCCGACCCGCTGCGCGTCATCCCCGCGATCATGCTCGGAAGCGCGGTGACCGGTGGTCTGTCGCAGGCCTTCGACGTCGGCATCCGCGCTCCGCACGGTGGCATCTTCGTGCTCTTCGCCGTCGACGGAGTGCTCGGCTTCCTCATCGCTCTCGCCGCCGGTGTCGTGGTGGGTGCAGCTGCCGTGATTGCCTTGAAGTCCCTTTCCAGCAAGCCGGTCGTCCCCGCCGAGCTCGAAGAGCCCGCAACCGTCTGACCTGTCTGTCCCAACCTCAACGCATCACTCAGCACCCGACCCATGAAGGAGCACCACATGCCCACCACCACCGTCACCGTCGGCTCGACCGTCGGCCTCCACGCCCGTCCGGCCGCGATCATCTCCGAGGCCGCCTCCGAGCTGGACTCCGAGGTCTTCATCGGGATGCCCGGCGCCGAGCCCGTCGACGCCGGCTCCTCGCTGATGATCATGACCCTCGGTGCCGGTCACGGCGACTCCGTCGAGATCTCCGGCGACAACGAGGCCGACGTCGCGACGATCGCCGAGCTCGTGGCCAAGGACCTCGACGCCTGAGCCGACGAGGTCCCGGCACGTGAGATCGTCGTGCCGTGGCCTCCCCGCACCGCGTTCCCGCACCTCGGCGCCGACGTGGCGGCTCCTGGGCCTTCCGCCTCGGACTCGTCCTCGTCGGCGCCGGTGTCGTGCTGCTCGGCTACGTGGGCTGGCAGCTCTACGGCACCAACTACGTCTCCCAGCAGCGCCACGACCGCACGGTCGAGGCACTGCTCGAGGAGTGGCGCGAGGACGGCGTCAACGGCCCTGACGCTGACCCAGGCGCTGCCTCCTCCGGCACCGTCCCGAGCGGCGGCTCGTCGGCCGATGCGATCATCCGCGTGCCCGCGTTCGGTGAGGACTACGCCGTACCCCTGATCGAGGGCGTCGACGACGAGGCCCTCGCCTCAGGTCTCGGCCACTTCCCGGAGTCTGCGGCTCCGGGCGAGCCGGGCAACTTCGCGCTCGCCGGACACCGCATCACTCACGGCGAACCCCTGCGCGCCATGACCGACCTAGAGGCCGGCGACGAGATCATCGTCGAGACGCGCGACCGCATCCACACCTACGTGCTCGACACCGGGGGTGATGACCTGCGCGTGCCGTTCACCGCGACGTGGGTCGTCGGACCGACGCCGGTCAACCCTGCCGGCGGCGTCTCCCCCACGCCCGACGAGACGCACCTGATCACCGTGACCACGTGCGCCGAGCTCTTCCACACCGACGACCGGCTGGTGGCATTCGGGCACCTGGTGGAGTCACGGCCCCGCTGAGTCGGGAACGGCCCCGTCGCGCAACGTGAGGTAGACCGCCCGCATCCCGACCGCGCGCTCGAGCTCCTCGGTGACGGAGGCGAAGAACTGGCTGCGATAGGTGTCGTCGGTGACCGCCGAGACGGTGAAGTAGAGCCCGGAGAAGGCCGCCAGGAAGAGTGAGACCTGGACCAGCTCGACGGAGGCGTTGGGCAAGAACGGCAGCGCGTGGAGGCCACCCTCCTGCTGGGCGGTCCACGACTCCTGCACCCCCTCGCTCATCACGAGCGCACCGAAGACGAGGAAGAAGCCGAAGACCGTCATCGCGAGCAGCACAACCTGGCCCACCTGCACCACGAGCAGCACCAGGATCAGGTTCCACCGGTCGTAGCCGTGCACCGTGGCCCGGGCCGCAGGATCGGCGCCGGCGTCCACGAGGTCCCGAGTTGCCGTTGCCAGGGGCGTCCCGCGCGTCGTGCGCAGCAGGAACGCAGCATCGACGGCGTCGTCCACCCGGTCGACCTCCTCCGGCAGCCGGACGAGGAGGAACATCACCGCGAGCGAGAGCAGCAGCAGGACCGTCAACCACAGCAGCCCGGGGGCGAGGGCCGAGGTCATCTGCCAGACCTCGGCGTTGATGAACAGGAAGGTCACGAAGACCAGCAGCAGCGGCAGGGCTCGGCTGGCCATCGGGACCAGGAGCTTGAGGCTGCCGAACGTGCGACCCAGCGCCCACAGGACGATCTCGCGGGCGTGCAGGGCGGTGAACGTGTAGTAGAGCGCGCCGAGTCCGAAGGTCGAGGCGACCACGGCCGGGATCGCGGTCTGCTGCTCGAGCAGGACCGCGGCGTAGACCGCTGCCGCGGCGATGACGCTGACCACCAGCGCGGTCGGCACCATCCGCCTGGGCCTCAGGCCCTCGCGCACGGAGGCGCGCACCGACGGCACGAAGTAGGTGAGACCGTGGCTGAGGAACCAGCGCTCCGCCTGGAGCACCGTGCCCGAGGCAGCGACCGGACCCGGGGACGACGACGGAGCCGACGGCTCAGCCACCGAGGATCTCCCGGGCGTGGTCGACGTCGAGAGCCATCTGCTCGAGCAAGGGGTCCAGTCCGTCGAAGGCGACCATCCCCCGCAGCCGCTCGACGAACTCGACCTCGACCTCGACGTCGTACAGGTCGAGACCCGTGCGGTCGAGCACGTAGGACTCGACCCGACGGTCGCGCACGCCCTCGAACGTCGGGTTGGTGCCCACGCTGATGGCCGCGGGAAGCACCTCGCCGGTGTCGAGGCGCCGCAACCGTCCGGCGTACACGCCGTCGGCGGGCGCGGCGGTGAGCGGGTCGGTGGGGACGTTGGCGGTCGGGTAGCCGATCTCGCGGCCGCGCTGG
>NZ_JAXMNS010000383.1:0-3619 GCF_034670285.1 Nocardioides sp.
TGGAGGGCGACGCCGCGGCGGCCCTCGGCAACCGGCCGGCAGCGGAGACCGCCTGGCGTGCCGCGCACCACGCCCTGGTCGAGTTCGGCGCACTCGGGCGGGCCGAGGCAGCGCTGGCCCGGATCGACCCGCTCGGCGACGCGACGACGCCGACCCCCGGCCGCGCTGCGGTGGCGACATTCCGCTGCGAGGGCGGCGTGCGTCTCGTCGAGTACGCCGGCACGTCCGCGGCACTGCCCGACCTGCTCGGGCTGCGCTATCTCGAGCGGCTGCTTGCTGCTCCAGGGCGCGAGGTCGCGGCGCTCGACCTCGTGGCGCACGAGCACGGCGGCGCGGGCCCCCGGCAGAGCGGCCTGGTCGTGCTCGATGACGAGGCCAAGGAGTGCTACCGGCGACGGTTGGCCGAGGTCGATGAGGACATCGACGAGGCCGAGGCATTCAACGACCCGGATCGCGCCGACCTCGCCCGCCGCGACCGTGACTACCTCGTCGCCGAGCTCAGCCGAGCGGTCGGGCTCGGCGGCCGTGACCGTCTCGAGAGCAGCGACGCCGAGCGCGCCCGCACCAGTGTCTTCCGCGCGATCGCCTACGCCCTCAAGCGGATCGAGGCTGTGAGCCCGTTGCTGGCCGACCACCTGCGTCGTGCCGTCTCCACGGGCACCTGGTGCAGCTACTCCCCTGACCCGCTGGCGCCGATCACGTGGACGCTGCGCGTCTGACGCGTGCGCCGTGTCTCCGGCCACCACAACGGCTCGTGGCGGTGCGGGGGCGCGACTGAGGCTGTCTCGCGGCCCGAGGGTGGGCAGGGGTGCCTCCGGCCGGGTCTGCTAGGCCCGCTGGATCTCGGCGTCGTCGGAGGTGTCCTCCTCACGCTTCCCCAGCACCGCGCGTCCGGCCTCGAGCCGGGCCACCGGCACCCGGAACGGTGAGCACGAGACGTAGTCCAGCCCGGCGCGGTAGAAGAAGTGGATCGACTCCGGGTCGCCGCCGTGCTCGCCGCACACGCCCGCCTTCAGGTTCGGCCGGGTGCTGCGACCCTCGCGCACCGCGAGGTCGACGAGCCGGCCGACGCCGTCCACGTCCAGGCTCTCGAACGGCGAGACCGTGAAGACGCCCTTCTCCAGGTAGGCGGCGAAGAAGGCCGCCTCGACGTCATCGCGGCTGAAGCCCCACGTCGTCTGGGTGAGGTCGTTGGTTCCGAACGAGACGAAGTCGGCCTCCTCCGCGATCCGGAACGCCGTGAGGGCTGCCCGCGGCAGCTCGATCATGGTGCCCACCGGGATGTCGAGGACGACGCCCTCGGCCTCAGCGACGTCGGCCAGGATCGCGGTCGCCTCCTCCCGCACCAGGTGCAGCTCCATCAACGAACCGACGAGCGGGACCATGATCTCGGGGCGTGGGTCGTGGCCGGCCTTGATCCGCCGGGCCGCGGCCTCGGCGATCGCGCGGATCTGTCCGGCGAAGAGACCCGGCACGACGAGACCGAGGCGTACGCCGCGCAGGCCGAGCATCGGGTTCGACTCGTGGAGCCGGTTGACGGCCGTGAGCAGCCGCTCGTCCGCCTCCTCGACCGTGCCGTTCTCCTCGGCCCGGGCGACCTTGACCATCAGGTCGGCCCGGTCGGGCAGGAACTCGTGCAGGGGCGGGTCGAGGAGCCGGATCGTGGTCGGGAGACCGTCCATCGCCTCGAGCAGCTCGACGAAGTCCTCCCGCTGTGGCGGGAGCAGCTCGGCCAGGGCCGCGTCACGCTCGGCGGAGGTGTCGGCCAGGATCACCCGCTCGATCAGGACACGACGGTCACCGAGGAACATGTGCTCGGTGCGACACAGCCCCACACCTTGCGCTCCCATCCGTCGGGCGCGGTCGGCGTCGGGCCCGTTGTCGGCGTTCGCCCGGACCTCCATGGTGCGCACGGAGTCGGCGTGGGCCAGGAGACGGTCCACGGCGCGGATGAGCTCGGCGGTCTCTTCCTCGACCCCCTCCAGCGCGGGCTCGAGACCCTCCTCCAGATACTTCACCACCGGTGAGGCGACCACCGGCAGCTGGCCGAGGAAGACCTCTCCGGTGGAGCCGTCGATGGACAGCACGTCGCCCTCGGCGACGGTGACGTCACCGCAGCGGGCGACCTTCTCCTCCTCGTCGACGTCGAGGGACTCAGCACCACACACCGCCGTCTTGCCCATGCCGCGGGCGACGACGGCCGCGTGCGAGGTCTTGCCGCCGCGACAGGTCAGGATGCCGGTGGCGGCGATCATGCCCTCGAGATCCTCGGGGGTGGTCTCCTTGCGCAGCAGCACCACCGCCTCGCCCTTCGCCACCATCGCGGTCGCGGCGGCGGAGTCGAAGACCACCTTGCCGACCGCGGCGCCCGGCGAGGCCGCCATGCCGCGAGTGAACGGCGTCCGCTCGGCCTCGGCGTCGAACTGCGGGAACATCAGCTGGGCCAGCTGCGCTCCCCCGACCCGCTCCAGCGCCTCGTCCATCGTGATGAGCTGCTCGTCGACGAGCTGCGTGGCGATGCGGAACGCCGCTGCGGCGGTGCGCTTGCCGACGCGGGTCTGCAGCATCCAGAGCTTGCCGCGCTCGACGGTGAACTCGATGTCGCACAGGTCGCGGAAGTGGGTCTCGAGGCGGCGCATGATCTTGCGCAGCTCGCTGTACGACGCCGGGTCGACCTCGGCGAAGTCGTCGAGCGAGAGCGTGTTGCGGATGCCCGAGACGACGTCTTCTCCCTGGGCGTTGACCAGGTAGTCGCCGTAGACGCCCGGCTTCCCGGTGGCCGGGTCGCGGGTGAAGCAGACGCCGGTGCCGGAGGTCTCGCCGAGGTTGCCGAACACCATGGTGCAGACGTTGACCGCGGTGCCGGCGTCCTCCGGGATGCGCTCGCGTCGGCGGTAGAGCCGCGCGCGATCGGTGTTCCACGACTCGAAGACGGCGCGGGTCGCGAGGTCGAGCTGCTCGCGGGGGTCCTGGGGAAAGCTGCGCCCTGTCGTCTCCTCCACCACGGCCTTGAAGTCCTCGACGAGCTGACGGAGGTCGTCGGCGTCGAGGTCGAGGTCGTTCTCGACCCCCTTGGCCTGCTTGCGTGAGTCGAGCGCCCGGGAGAAGTGCTCGCCGTCCATCCCGAGAACGGTCTTGCCGAACATCTGGATCAGCCGGCGGTAGGAGTCCCAGACGAATCGCTCGTCGCCCGAGGCGTCGATCAGGCCCTGGACGGAGAAGTCGTTGAGCCCGACGTTGAGCACCGTCTCCATCATCCCGGGCATGGAGTACTTCGCTCCCGACCGGACGCTCACCAGCAGCGGGTCGACGGAGTCGCCGAGACGTCGTCCGACCGCGTCCTCGAGGTGTCGGAGCGCCATCGTCACCTGCACCCGCAGGTTGTCGGGGAGCCGACCGTGGTGGAGGTAGTGGCGGCACGCCTCGGTGGTGATGGTGAACCCAGGCGGCACGGGCAGCCCGAGCCGGGTCATCTCGGCGAGGTTGGCTCCCTTGCCGCCCAGGAGGTCCTTCTGGTCCTTGTTGCCTTCGCTGAACTCGTACACGAGCTTGTCCATCGTGCGCTCACTGCCTTCCCTGGTGCTTCCCTGGTGCTTCCCTGGTGCGGGGTCGAGAGGTG
>NZ_JAXMNS010000384.1:0-3610 GCF_034670285.1 Nocardioides sp.
CCGTGCGCCGGGTGTTGGAGCACCTCGCCGCCGAGGGACACCACGCAGAGCTGGTCGCCCCGACGGGGCCCGAGACCTATGCGGGATTCAGGGTGCGCCAGGCCCGTGGTGCCTCCCTGCCGTTCTACAAGGACTTCAAGGTCGGGTTGGAGACCCGCCGTCGTCTGCGCCGCGCCATGCTGCGCTTCCGGCCGGACGTCGTCCACATCGCCTCGCCGGCCACGCTGGGCTACCAGGCCGCCAAGGCGGCCGCCGAGCTCGGCATCCCCACGGTCGCGATCTACCAGACCGACCTCGTCGGGTTCGCCGAGCGCTACGAGGTGCCCGGGGGTGCTCGCGCGATGGCAGCGCTGACCCGGCGCATCCACACCAGGGTCGACCGCACCCTCGCGCCGTCCTCAGCGAGCCTCGCGCAGCTGCGCGAGCTGGAGATCCCTGACACGGCCCTGTGGCCTCGCGGGGTCGATCTCGAGCAGTTCCACCCCCGCCACCGCGACGAGTCGCTGCGTGCACGGCTGGCGCCCGACGGAAGGCTGCTGGTCGGCTACGTCGGCCGCCTGGCGCCGGAGAAGGAGCTCGACCTGCTGCGGGTGCTCGATGCCGACCCGCGCTACAGCGTCGTCCTCGTCGGGGCGGGGCCGGAGGAGCAGCGGCTTCGCACCCAGCTGCCAAGAGCGACGTTCCTCGGTCTGCTGCACGGCGCCGAGCTCGGGGCCGCGTACGCCTCGCTCGACGTCTTCGTGCACACGGGCCGCCACGAGACCTACTGCCAGTCCGCCCAAGAGGCGCTCGCCGCGGGCGTGCCCGTGGTCGCCCCACGCGCGGGCGGGCCGATCGACGTCGTCGACGACACCGTAGCGGGCTACCTCTACGAGCCGGGGGACGCCGCCGAGCTGGCGTCGTACGTCGACCGGCTGGCCACAGACCCGGCCGCTCGTCGCCGGATGGGCCTCGATGCACGACGCAGCGTCGAGGACCGGTCGTGGGCGTCGGTCAACCGGGCGCTGGTCGACCACTACCGCGACGTGGTCGGTGCGCGGCGTGCCGAGGGGTTGCGCTCAGTCGGCTGAGCCGTGCTGCTCGACGAGTGCCGCGGCCTCCTCGGGCGTGTCGACGAGGTGCACCATCGACTCCATCACCCGGCCGCGGGCCAGCGCCTGGAGGAGAGGCCAGACCGGCAGCGTGTCGGTCCAGTAGGTCCGGCCCACCAGCACCATCGGGGCAGCCGAGACCTCGTCGGCGTAGTAGTTCTCGCACGCGTCCTGGAAGATCTCCTGCACGGTGCCACCTGCCCCGGGGAGGAAGACGATCCCGGCGTCGCAGATCTCGAGCAGGATCGCCTCGCGCTGCGCGTTGTCCACGAACTTGGCGATCGCGGTGGCGAACACGTTGGGCGGCTCGTGACCGTAGTGCCAGGTCGGGATGCCGAGGGTGTCCTGCGGCGACACCTGGGCCGCCGCCTGGCGCCCGGTCGACACCCAAGCGTCGATCGAGGGGACGAACGACGGCGTCCGCGCCAGGACCTCGAGCGCTTCGGTCAAGGCCTCGGCGGGTGCCGCGGACAGTCGGGCGCCGAGGTTGGCTGCCTCCATCGCGCCGGGCCCGCCACCGGTCGCCACGGTGCGCGAGGCCCCCAGCAGGGCGCCGAGCCGAGCGGCGTCGGCATACCCCTCGCTGCCGCGCCGAAGGGCGTGGCCGCCCATCACGCCGACCAGGTGGCGGCCGCGCACCCACGTCGCCAGCGCCTCGTCGATCGCGTGGTCGTGCAGCGCCGCGGCGAGCAGGTCGTCGCGACCAGCGCTGCGCTGGGTCCAGGAGTAGGCGCGGGCGTCGAGGGAGTCGGCGTAGCGCGGGGTGTCGAACAGCTCGTCGGGGGAGTAGAGACCGGGGCGGTAGACCTCCAGCGGCGACGCCCCGATCTCGGGGAGCACCAGGGCGCCGCCGGCCTCCAGGTGGTCGGCGTAGCCGTTGTCGAAGCGACAGCCGAGGAACGTCGCCCCGGAGACGTCGCGGGCAAGGAGGTTCGCTCCCCGCCCGCGCAGGTCGAGGCCGTGCACCCGCCAGGCCCGCAGGGACGACGTCCCGGCCTCGAGGCGTCGATCGAGGTCCTCGAGCGTGTCGACCCTGACGACTCGTCCGTGTGTGCGCTTCACCGCGCCACCCTAGCCAGGGCGGCCTGTTGGAGCTGTGTCAGAACGCGTGTGCCACCAGGTCGCCGAAGAGGTCGTGCTCGTCGACCGAAGCCAATCCCTTCTGCCGGAACCAGGCGCAGATGTTGGTGCAGTCGCGCATCAGGAAGTCCATGCCGTTGAGGTTGCCGACGAGGTCGACGACCTGTGGCAGGTCGATGATCACCAGCCGCTCGCCGACGGCGAGGATGTTGTAGGCCGACAGGTCGCCGTGCACGATCCCGGCCTGCGCCATGGTGGCCATCGCCTCGCGCAGCTGGTCGAAGTACGACGCCAGCAGGGCCGGCTCCGGCCGGGTCTGTGCCAGCCGGGGCGCCGTCTCGCCGTCGTGGGTGATCCACTCCATCAGCAGCTCGGTGCCGTCGATCTGCACCGGGTAGGGGACCGGCAGGCCGAGCTCGGTGAACCGCCGCAGGGCGTCCCACTCCGAGACCGCCCACTCGCCGGCGGCGACGAGCCGGCCGAAGGTCGACTTGCGCTTCACGGCGCGCTCGTCGCGTGAGCGCTTCATCGACCGGCCCTCGGTATAGCTGGCCGAGCGGTGGAACGTGCGGTGCTCGGGGGAGCGGTAGCGCTTCGCGGCCATCACGACTCCGCCCGCGGGGTCGAGGGGGTCGGCGCGCTCGAGCAGGAAGACGTCGGCTTCCTTGCCGGTCTTGAGGATCCCCAGCTCGGTGTCGATCGCTCCCTGGGAGGTCACGACCCAGTCGGGCCGGGGCTGCGGGCCGCGGCAGAGCGGCTCGACGTCGAGCCAGGTCGACCAGCGCTGGTGGTCGTCGAGGTCGTCGTAGGGGGTGTAGTCGAAGGAGAAGTCTGACTCGGTCAGGAGGTCAGGGGTGTGCTCCGGTGAGGACATCGGTGGTGGTGCTCGTTTCGTGAAGGAGGTGGTCGGCGGGCAGGCCGGGGACAGTCATGGACATGTCAGCTCCTCTCGAGGCGCACCGGCTGGTCCGATGTCTGTGACCAGCCTGGGGGAGCGCGCGGGGTGACGCAACCGATTTACGCGTCGGCCTCGATCGCAGCGGCGAGGGCGGACGCCGTCCAGTCGGGTCCGATGCCGCGACAGGTGAGCAGGTGCTCGGCGGCCTGCGACGCCGTCCAGCCGTGGCTGGCGAGGAGGCCTCGACCCATCACTCGCACGTACGCCGCCGTCGGCGCGCGGTAGTCGAGCGGAGCCGACGCGGGGGCGGTGAAGGTGACGACGGGCACGTCGTCGATCGCGTCGACGACGTGCAGGGTCTCGTAGCGGCCCTCGCCGTACGCCCACGACCGGTGCCCGCCGAGGACAGCGAGATCGAGGTCGGTGCCGGGCGGGCGGTGCATCTCCTGGGCGACCACGTCGCTGAACTGCTCGTGGGTCAGGAGGTAGGCGCGCCCAGGACTGGTGCCCGGCTCCGACGGGGCGAGGAACGCGACCCCGC
>NZ_JAXMNS010000385.1:0-3589 GCF_034670285.1 Nocardioides sp.
ACCTTGAGGTCCCAGCGCTTCTCGGCCGGGGGCGCGACGATCTCGACCGGGGCGGCCCCACCCAGGAAGCTCGCGACCTCCTCGAGCGGACGCACCGTGGCGGACAGCCCGATGCGCTGCACGGGCCGCTCGAGCAGGGCGTCGAGGCGCTCGAGGCTGAGTGCGAGGTGGGCGCCGCGCTTGCTGCCGGCCACCGCGTGGACCTCGTCGACGATGACGGTCTCCACCCCGCGAAGTGACTCGCGCGCCTGGCTGGTGAGCATCAGGAAGAGCGACTCGGGGGTGGTGATGAGGATGTCGGGAGGCGACGTCGACAGCTTGCGACGATCGGCCGGCGACGTGTCGCCCGACCGCACTCCGACGCGGACGTCCGGCAGCACCGTGCCGAGGCGGTCGGCGGTGTGCTTGATGCCGGTGAGCGGCGCACGCAGGTTGCGCTCGACGTCGACCCCTAACGCCTTGAGCGGGCTGATGTAGAGCACGCGGGTGCGTCGGATCTTGTCCTTCGGCGGCTCGGAGGACAGCAGCCGGTCGATGGAGGCGAGGAAGGCGCTGAGCGTCTTGCCCGACCCGGTCGGGGCCACCACCAACGCGTGCTTGCCCTCACCGATCGCGGCCCAGGCCCCCGCCTGCGCGGGGGTGGGGGCGGCGAAGGCAGCAGCGAACCAGGTGCGGGTTGGCTCGCTGAACGCAGCGAGCGGATCGACGGTCGGTGGCACCGGTCCAGTCTGCCCGGTCCCGCCGACACCGGCCTCCTCCTCAGGGTCAAGATCTGCCGACCGACGGTGGTTGAGGTACCTCAACCAGCGTCGGCGGGCCCAGCGTCGGTGTGGGGCGAGCGGAGCATCGGCGGTGAGATGGCCCCGGCGCCACCGCGCCGATAGAGCAGGGCGCGCCGACCACCTGCAGCCGACGGGGTGCCGTGGGCGTCGGTGGGGACGACGAAGTCGTCGGTGCCGAGCACCTTGCGGCGGAAGTTGCCGAGGTCCGGAGCGGCTCCCCACACCGCGGCGTAGACCCGCCGCAGCTCGGGAAGGGTGAAGGGCTCGGCGACGAACTCCAGCGCCAGGGTCGTGTACTCGAGCTTGGCGCGGATCCGCTCGACGGCGTCGCGCAGGATCTCGGTGTGGTCGAACGCCAGGCTCGGAGCGTCCGGAGCAGCGCCGCAGTCGGGGCCGAGCAGGTCGTCCACCGCCCACCAGCGCGCGCCCCTGGCGTCGGAGCCGGCCGACGGCTCGGGGAGGTCTGGGGCGAAGGCGACGTGGGCGACCGAGACGACCCGCATCCGCGGGTCGCGGTCGGGGGCCGAGTAGGTGCGAAGCTGCTCGAGGTGTCCGCCGTGTGCGCCGAAGCGCTCCACCCCGGTCTCCTCGGAGAGCTCGCGCCAGGCGGCGGACTCGGCGTCCTCGTCGGGCTCGACGAACCCGCCCGGCAGCGCCCACGACCCGGCGTACGGCTCGACCCCGCGCTCGACGAGGAGCACCGAGAACTGTCCTTCGCGGATGGTGAAGACCGCCAGGTCGACGGTGACGGCGAAGGCCGGGTGCGTGCCGTGGGGCAGGGGGTGCAGGGGGTGCGGGGGGCCAGCAGGGGTGCTCATCCGATCACCGCGCCCGCGGCGCCCATCTCCTCGAGCGCAGCGCGGCTCGTCTCCTCGGCGACGCCGGCGTGCAGACCGGGGAGCAGGGTCACCTCGAGTCCGGCGTTGCGGGCATCGAGCACCGTGGCGCGCACGCAGTAGTCGGTGGCGATCCCGACCACGTCGACCTCGGTGACGCCGGCCTCGTCGAGCACCGAGGCCACGGTGGCGCCGTCCTCGGTCTGGCCCTCGAAGGCGCTGTAGGCGGGCTGGCCCACCCCCTTGCGCACGTGGTGGGTGACGCGGCTGAGGTCGAGGCCGGGCGCGTAGTCGGAGCCGGGGCCGGTCGAGACGCAGTGCACCGGCCAGGTGGTGGCGAAGTCGGGTTCCTCGCCGGGCGCGTGGAAGTGCCCGCCGTTGGTGCTCCCGGCCTCGTGCCAGTCGCGCGAGGCGATCACGGCGGCGTAGGCGTCGCCGTGCTCCTCGAGGTGGCGTGAGATCGCGGCGGCGACGTCGTGGCCGCCGGTGACGGCGAGTGAGCCGCCCTCGACGAAGTCGTTCTGGACGTCGACGATCAGCAGGGCCTTGGCGCGCTCGGTCCGCTCGTTCATCGTGCTCCTCCTGGGGTGGTGGGACGGTCGGTGACGGTGAGGTACGGCGTGCCCGCCGCCACCGAGCGGGCGTGGGTGGGAAGCGTGGCGAGGGCCGCGGCGCAGTGCGCCCGCACCTCGTCGAGGCCGGGGGAGTGCACGAGGGCTCCGCCCCGGACGACCGGCACCTGCGGCTCACTCACGCCCGGCTCTCCTGGCTCTCCTGACGCTCCTGAAGATCTTGGCCCGACTGGCGGCTGCGGTCCGCTGTCGACGTCGTACCACTCGTCGATCAGGGTGCCGGCCTCGTGGCGGCGCCAGGCGTGCTTGCGTCCGCCGACCGAGGCCTTGTCGTGCGACTTCTTCGCCACCGGCCGGAGATCCGAGCCAGCAGCGTCGCCGACCGCGACGAGCTTGTAGACCATGCTCGCGGTCGGGTGGCCGGAGCCGGTCGCGACGCGGGTGCCGACGCCGTAGCCGTCGATCGGGGCGTCGCCGAGCGCCGTCAGCACGAACTCGTCGAGGTCGCTGGTGACGATGATGCGGGTCTCGGTCGCACCGAGCTCGTCCAGCAGCGCGCGGGCCTTGCCGGACTCCTCGGCCAGGTCGCCGGAGTCGATGCGGATCGCGCCGAGGCCGGACCCGGCGACCTCGACCGCCGTCCGGATCCCGGCGGGGGTGTCGTAGGTGTCGACGAGCAGCGTGGTGCCGACGCCCTGGGCGGCGACCTGGGCGGCGAAGGCCTCGGCCTCGGTGGCGTAGGCCAGCGTGAAGGCGTGCGCGGCGGTGCCGACGGTCGGGACTCCGTGCTCGATCCCGGCGGCGAGGTTGCTGGTCGTCGCGAAGCCGGCGACGTACGCCGCCCGGGCGACGGCGATCGCGGCCTGCTCGTGCGTACGGCGGCTGCCCATCTCGACCAACGGTCGTCCGCCCTGCTCGACGGGGCCGCCCGCAGCGAGCACCATTCGGGCCGCGGCGCTGGCGATGGCGCTGTCGTGGTTGAGGACGCTGAGCACGAGCGTCTCGAGCAGCACGCACTCGCCGAGGGTGCCGCGCACGGTGAGGATCGGGCTGCCCGGGAAGTAGAGGTCACCCTCGGGGTAGGCGTCGATGTCGCCGCGGAAGCGGAAGTCGCGCAGGTAGTCGGCGGTGACCTCGTTGATGACGCCCTCGGCGAGCAACCAGGCGACCTCGTCGGCGTCGAAGCCGAAGTCGGCGATCAGGGGGAGGAGTCGGCCGAGCCCTGCCACGACGCCGTAGCGGCGTCCGTCGGGGAGCCGGCGGGCGAAGGCCTCGAAGACGGCCGGGTGCGCCGCGCTGCCGTCGGTGACGAAGGAGGTGAGCATGGTGAGCTCGTAGCGATCGGTCAGCAGGCCGGGGGAGGTGGGCATCGGACGACTCCTGATGTTGTGGTCATTTT
>NZ_JAXMNS010000386.1:0-3581 GCF_034670285.1 Nocardioides sp.
AAGATGGCCCTGCGGGTCGTGCAGAACGCCGAGATCACGCTCGAGGACGTCTTCGTCCCCGAGACCCACCGACTCGCTCGCGCCGACTCGTTCGCCAGCACCTCCGAGGTACTGCGCGTGACTCGCATGGGCGTCGCCTGGCAGGCCACCGGCTGCGCGCGCGGCGCCTTCGAGCACGCGATGCGCTACACCAAGTCCCGCGAGCAGTTCGGCCAGTCCATCGCCGGCTTCCAGCTCGTGCAGGACCTGCTGGTCAAGATGCTGTCGAACGTCACGGCCTCGACCGCGGTGAACGTCCGCGCCTCGCAGCTGCAGGACGCCGGCAGCCTGCGCGACGAGCACGCCTCGTTGTGCAAGGTCCACTCGACCGTGCGCATGCGCGAGACGGTCGGTTGGGCACGCGAGGTGCTCGGCGGCAACGGGATCCTGCTCGAGCACCACGTGGGCCGCTTCGTGGCCGACGCCGAGGCGATCTACTCCTACGAGGGCACGCGGGAGATCAACACCCTCATCGTCGGCCGCGCCATCACCGGAGAGAGCGCCTTCGTGTGAGTCGTGTGCCCGCGCGACCCGGCGCCGTCTAGGCTGCGCCCTGTGCGCCTTGCCACCTGGAACGTCAACTCCCTCCGCTCGCGCATCGAGCGGGTGGAGGCGTTCCTCGCGCGGCACGACGTCGACGTGCTCGCGCTGCAGGAGACCAAGGCCCGCGAGGACCAGCTGCCGCTGATGGGTCTGCAGTCGATGGGCTACGAGGTGGCCGCTGCCGGCTACCACCAGTGGAACGGCGTGGCCATCATCAGTCGCCTCGGCCTGGACGACGTCGAGGTCGGCTTCCCCGACATGCCGCCCTTCGGCGACCCACCGGTGGCCGAGGCGCGCGCCATCGGCGCCACGTGCGGCGGAGTCCGGGTGTGGTCGCTCTACGTGCCCAACGGCCGCAAGATCGACGACCCGCACTACCTCTACAAGCTCGAGTGGCTCGAGCGGCTGCGCGCGAACGCCGCGACCTGGGCCGACTCCCCCACCGCGCTCGTCGGCGACTGGAACATCGCACCCACCGACGACGACGTCTTCGACATCGCACAGTTCGCCAAGAGCACCCACGTCACACCCCGCGAGCGCGCCGCCTTCCAGGCGATCCTCGACGAGGGTTACGTCGATGTCGCCCGGCCGCACACCCCGGGGCCGGACAGCTATACCTACTGGGACTACTACCGCCAGCGTTTCGAGCGCAACCGCGGCCTGCGCATCGACTTCGTGCTCGGGTCCACAGCCTTCGCCGGTCGCGTGACGGGCGCCTTCGTCGATCGGGACGAACGCGCCGGCACCGGTGCCTCCGACCATGCCCCCGTCGTGGTGGACCTGAGCGAATGAGGACTATCTGATGGTCTCGGTCGAGAGCACACTCATCGACGTCCTGTCGGACGCGGCCATCGAGATGCCCTGGCCCGGCGACGAGGTCGAGGAGCGCCTGATCGAGTGGTGCCGTCGTGCCGTGGTCGCGCGGACCTCCATCGAGGTCGCACCGGCTCCACTCCCCGACGCCAGCGTGCTCTTCTCGGAGAACCGCTACCTCGTCGCTCGCCGGCCACCGGGGGCGCCGCCGTTCACGGGTCTCGACCGCCGCGTGATGACCGCTCTCGCCACCATGGCCAACGCTTCCAAGGAGGCGGCTCGGCGCGACGAGGGACTGCGACGACGCGCGGTCACCGACGACCTCACGGGCCTGTGGCAGCACGGCTTCTTCCGTGAGCTGTTCGAGGACACGATGGCCAATCGCAACGCCGAGCGGCTCGGGGTGCTCTTTCTCGACATCGACCGGTTCAAGGACCTCAACGAGCAGTTCGGCCACCTCGACGCCGACGAGGTGCTGCGTGAGACCGGCGCCCGCATCCGCTACGGCCCCTTCCCCGACGAGATCATCGCCGGGCGCGTCGGCGGCGACGAGTTCGCAGTCGTGGTGCGTCGAGTGGCCGACACCGAGCATCTCGACAAGATCGTGGAGGACCTCAGCGCGTTCCTGCGGGCGCCGATCCCGGTCAACGACCTGATGCTCTCGGTCGACGTCAGCATCGGCGCCGCGCTCTCCACCGACCTCGTCGACGACCCGGAGCACCTGCTGCGTGCCGCGGAGCGGCGGATGCGCGAGAACAAGCAGTCGCGCCCCGGCCCCAGCTATCCGCGGTGGTACGACGAGAGCACGTTGCTGCGCGAGATGCTGGACGAAGGGCGGGTCCGGGTGGCCTACCAGCCGATCGCCGACATCACCACCGGCAAGATCCGCGGCTACGAGGCCCTCGTGCGTGGTCAGCACCTCGAGGTCGGCCAGGTCTCCCCCCTGCTCATGGTCGGGTCCGCCTCCAAGCTGCGCATGCTCGACGAGCTCACCGAGGTCGTGCTCGACAGCGCCCTGACCACGATGACCGAGGTCGTGCAGACCGCCGGCGAGCCGGTGGCGCTGAGCATCAACGTGGAGTTCGAGCAGCTGCGCAGCGACAGCCGCCTCCTCGAGTCGCTCCCGGAGCGTCTCGACGGCACGGGGGTCCACCTGGTCCTGGAGATCTCGGAGCGCCACGTCGCCCGGTGGACGCCGTCGCAGCGGATGCTCGCGGCTCAGCTCTCCGAGGCCGGCATCGGGTTCGCCGTCGACGACTTCGGAGCCGGGTACTCGGCCCTCGGCGTGCTCAACAGCTATGCGTGGGAGTGGGTCAAGATCGACCGCAGCCTCGTCTCCGAGGGTGGCGGACAGGCCGGACGGACGCTGCTGGGCCACGTGTCACGGATGCTCGACGACCTGACCCTGACCCCGGTCGCCGAGGGCATCGAGACCTTGGAGGAGCTCGGCCACGCGCGGGCGATCGGCGTCACGCTCGGTCAGGGGACGCTGCTCGGCTCGCCCACGCCAGGGCCCCGTGTGATCGCCTCGGTGGCCGATCACGGTCTGCTCCTGCCCGACCTCCAGCTCTAGAAGCGGCCCCCTGGCGTCGCGGCGCGCCTGATTGTCGGTGGTCGCCGTCATCCTGGACTCATGGAGATCTCGACCCCCGCCCTGCTGCTCGTGTGCCTCGGCCTGCTGCTGGCGGCGGGCCTCGGCGCCGTCGCGGGCTATGCCACCGCCATGGCTCGTCCGCGACCTCACTCCCCCGCCGAAGAACGGCTGACGCGCGCGCTCGACCAGCAGGCGGGTGAGGAGGCAGTGGTCCGCGAGAGCCTCGAGCGCCTCCACGACCAGATGCGCGACCTCGAGCACACCCGCATCGCCTGGCAGAGCCAGCTCCACGAGCAGGTCAGCGACATGCGCCACTCCACCGAGACCCTGCGCCGCGAGACCCAGAGTCTCTCGACCGCGCTCCGCCGGCCCCAGGTCCGCGGCCGCTGGGGCGAGCTGCACCTACGACGGGCCGTCGAGCTCGCCGGGCTCGTCGACCGCTGCGACTTCCACGAGCAGGTGCAGCTCGACGACGGTGCCCTGCGTCCCGACCTCGTCGTGCACCTCTCCGGCGGGCGCCAGGTCGTCCTGGACGCCAAGGTGCCCCTCGACGCCTACCTCGATGCGACGAGCACCGACGAGGACGACGCAC
>NZ_JAXMNS010000387.1:0-3580 GCF_034670285.1 Nocardioides sp.
CCTCAAGGGCAAGGTCACCGTCGTCGAGCGCGAGGGCACCCTCCCCGGGATCAACGTCGTGGTCGGCACCAAGTTCCGTGACGTCAAGGACGGCGCCGCGCAGATGGAGGCGTCGGACGACGAGACCACCTGCGTGCCCACGCTGCCCCCCGAGACCCCGACGCCCGACGCGCCCGAGTCGGACGACGCGGAGTCCGACGAGTCCTGATCAGTCGTCGAGCCACTGTGCGAGACGCCCACGGGCGCTGACCTCGCGCAGCCGCCGCTCGCAGGCCTCGCGCTGCTTGCGAGGCGTGACGACCAGCAGGTTGTCGAGGTGCCGCAGGACCGTGCGCGACTCGGGCACCAGGGTGCGTCCTTCACGGATGACCAGCGAGACCGAGGCTCCGGACGGCAACCGGAGCTCGCCCACCTCGACGCCGTGCAGCCGGGAGACCGGACTGATCGTGATCTGGAGGAGGTCGGCCGCGACCCGCTCGAGCGGGGCGGCCTCGAGATCGAGGTCGCGGGGCTCGGAGCGCCGCGCCACCTTGAGCACCCTCGCCACGAGCGGCAGGGTCGGCCCGGTGAGCAGGGTGTAGACGACGACCATCACGAAGACGATGTCGAAGAGACGCTCGGCGTCGTCGACACCCTCGGCCAGGGGGATCGTGGTGAGCACGATCGGGACGGCGCCGCGCAGCCCCGCCCACGAGACGAACGAGAGCTCACGCCAGGGCAGAGGTTGCACCACCGCGCTCACGGCCACCGAGATCGGGCGGGCGACGAAGGTCAGGATCAGACCGGCCAGGATGGCCGTGCCGACCGTCGACAGCGTGATCCGGCCCGGCGACAGGAGCAGGCCCAGCATGACGAAGAGGCCGATCTGCGCCAGCCAGGCGACGCCCTCGGCGAACGACTTGGTGGCGCCTCGGTGCGGGAGCTCGGAGTTGCCGAGCACCAGCGCGGAGACGTAGACCGCGGCGAAGCCGCTGGCGTGCACCGCCGAAGCCGTGCCGTAGGCGAGCAGGGTGAGCGTGAGGACGGCGAGCGGGTAGAGGCCGGACGACGGCAGGGCCACCCGCCGCATCACCCAGGCGCCGCCGAACCCGACCGCGAGGCCCGCTGCGGTGCCGGCGACGAGCTCGAAGACGATGATGCCGGCGGTGCCGAACACCCCGTGCTCGACGACGGCGCCGGTGGAGATCAGCGTGACCAGCACGACCGTGGGGGCGTCGTTGAGCCCCGACTCCGCCTCCAGCGACCCCACCAGCCGTTGCGGCAGGGGCACGACCCGCAGCACCGAGAACACGGCCGCCGCGTCGGTGGGAGAGCAGACCGCCCCGAGCAGGATGGCCAGCTCCCACGGGAGTCCGAGCACGTAGTGGCCGCCCACGGCCATGATCGCGACCGACACCCCGATGCCGAGCGTCGCCAACGACGCCCCGAGACGCATCGAGGGTTTCGCCTCGCGCCAGTTGGTGGTGAGACCGCCCTCGGCCAGGATCAGGAGCAGCGCCGCGAACCCGAGGGAGTGGGCGAGCTCGGCGTCCTCGAACCCGATCCCGATCCCTGACTCACCGAGGGCCACGCCCATCAGCAGGTAGATCAACAGGCTGGGCAGTCCGGCGCGCGAGGAGAGGCGCACCGCGAGGATCGCGAGCAGCGTGACCGCAGCGCCGATCAGCACGAACCTGTCGAGCTGCTCGACGTCGAAGGACATGTCACCTCTGGTGTGGGGGTGGCGGAGCCGAAGTCTATCGGCGCCGGGCCCCGTCGAGCGTCACGACCGTCCGGGTCGAGACGCCGGCGCCGTCCTAGGCGGGTGAGGTCTCGCGCTGACGGGCCCAGGCGGCGATGCCCACGTCGACCACGGAGGCTCGCCGTCCGCGCTGGTCGAGGTCGGCCAGAGGCACCCACTCGGCGAAGTCGGTGCTGCCGCCCACCTCGAGGGTGCCGAGCACGCCCCCGGTGATGGTGGCGGCGAAGAGGACCTTGACCGCCTTGTAGGGCTTGTCCGAACGCGTGGTGCCGTTGCGGTGGCCCCAGGCCTGCGTGGTGAGCGGGGCACCGACCTCGACGTCGTAGCCGGCCTCCTCGCGCACCTCGCGCACGACGGCCTGCTCGAGGGTCTCGTCGTAGTCGACGCCGCCGCCGGGCAGGCTCCAGCCGGGGTCGTGGCTGCCCTCGCCGTTGTACCAGGTGAGCAGGATGCGCTCGGCGTCGTCGACGATCACGGCGTAGGCGGCGACCCGGGTGTCGTACTCGGTGAAGTGCACGCCCGCCACGCTAGCGATGATTCCTGAGGCGTCCACCTGGTCGCGCAGAACTGAAACATGTTCTAGATTTGCCGGATGAGCACCAAGGGCACCGCCGTCCCCGAGACCGTCCCCGCCTCGTCGCTGCCGGAGGACACCCCGTCGTACGACGTCGTCGTCGTGGGGTTCGGCATCGCCGGCGGCTGCGCGGCGCTCGACGCCGCCCGCGCGGGAGCCCGGGTGCTGCTCCTCGAGAAGGCCGCGGTCCACGGCGGCACGTCCTCGATGTCGGGCGGCCACTTCTACCTCGGGGCCGGCACCGCGGTGCAGACCGCGACGGGCCACGAGGACTCGGTCGAGGACATGTACTCCTACCTCGTGATGTCGTCCAAGGAGCCGGAGGAGGACAAGATCCGCGCCTACTGCGAGGGCTCGGTGGCCCACTTCGAGTGGCTCGAGGACCTCGGCTTCGCCTTCGAGCGCTCCTACTACCCCGAGAAGGCCGTGATCCAGCCCGGCACCGAGGGCCTGATGTTCACCGGCAACGAGAAGGTGTGGCCCTTCAAGGACGCCGCGCGACCGGCCCCACGCGGCCACAAGGTGCCGGTCGCCGGCGACACCGAGGGCACCAAGCTGGTGATGGACCTGCTGCGGCAACGCATCGAGGAGGCCGGGGTCGAGGTCCGCTACGAGACGGGCGCCACCCACCTCGTCGTCGACGTCGGCCCCGAGGGCGGCGGCGCCGTGGTGGGCGTGGCCTGGCGGTCGTTCGAGCAGACCGGGCACGTGCTCGCCGGCGGCGTCGTCCTGGCCGCCGGCGGCTTCGTGATGAACCCCGACATGGTCGCCGAGCACACCCCCGCGCTCGGGAAGAACCTCTTCACCCTCGGCTCGACGTACGACGACGGGCTCGGCATCCGTCTGGGCCAGTCGGTCGGCGCCGAGCTCAAGCACATGGACGAGCCCTTCATCACCGCGCCGGTCTACCCGCCGTCGCGTCTGCTGACCGGGATCATCGTCAACGCGGCCGGCGAGCGGTTCGTGGCCGAGGACAGCTATCACTCCCGCACCTCGCAGCTCGTGATGGAGCAGCCGGGCTCGGCGGCCTACCTGATCGTCGACAGCGAGCACGTGGAGTACCCCAAGTTTCCGCTCGTGCCCCTCATCGACGGCTACGAGACGATCGCGGAGCTGGAGTCGGCGCTCTCCCTGCCCGCAGGCTCGGTGGCGTCCACGCTGGAGCGCTACAACGAGCACGCCGCCCGCGGCGAGGACCCCGACTTCCACAAGGGCGCCGAGTGGCTCGCCCCCCAGGGCACCGGCCCGTGGGCCGTCTTCGACCT
>NZ_JAXMNS010000388.1:0-3574 GCF_034670285.1 Nocardioides sp.
AGGGCAGTGGGCCCAGGGCGCCTTGCGCACGGTGGTTGATTGGGCGGCCGCGACCCCGGCGGTGAAGGCCGAGGCAGCCGAGGTGCCGCTGACGAACGCCCAGTCGTCGACGTCGACGGACTCAGGCACGGCCCCCAGGACGTTGGTGGCGGGCGCGACGAGGTCGGGCTTGAGGACCCCGCCCCGGAGGTCTCCGCTGGGGGTCAGACCGGCCAGGCGGGCGGGATGGCGCAGGAGCCCCTGCGAGCGCAGCGTCAGCCGCGCCTCGGGGTTGGCCTGGACCCAGCGCACCAGCCGGGCGCCGCGGTCGACGTTGAGGTGGATCGTGGGGACGCTGTGGACGTCGAGGTCGACCGAGCCCCGGCGACGGTTGACCAGCACCATGCCCGCGCCGTCGGCCCAGGCGACGGTGCGCGACTTGTCGGTGCGCCCGACCCGGCCGCGCTCGCAGACGACGATGGCGTCGGCGACCAGGGCGGCGTCGAGGCTGCCGGGCGCGCACACGCGGGCGTCATCGACCCGGGTGTCGTCGACCGCGGCGTCGCTGCCCAGGACGACCCGGGCAGGCCCGACCGAGCGACGCGAGAGCATCGCTCCGGTGAGGTCGTCGTCGGCGTCGGTGCGCAGGTCCCGGGGCAGCTGCACCAGGCCTCGGCGCACGTCTCCGGTCGTGCCGCCGACCGTGGTGACCCACGGGCTCGGGTGGGCACTGAAGGAGCCCGACCCACCGTTGCCGGCAGCAGCCACGACGACGACACCGGCCTCGGTCGCGCCGAGCAGCGCCCGCTCGACCGTGTCGATCCGGCTGGGTCCACCGACCGAGAGGTTGAGGACGTCGACGCCGTCGAGGGTGGCGTCGTCGATCGCGGTGACGAGGTCGGCGGTGGCGCAGCCGTCGTCATCGGGGTCGGGCGCGCCCCAGCACGCCTTGTAGACGGCCAGCTGTGCCTCGGGGGCGAGTCCGCCGAGGACGCCGAGGCGTTCACCGCCGACCCGCACGGGCACCGCTGCATTCCCGGCGGCGATCGAGGCCATCTGGGTGCCGTGGCCGTCGGTGTCGCGCGGCGAAAGCGAGCTGGTGGCGCTCAGGTGGTCGACACCGAACCCGCGGACGTACCAGCGCGCGCCGACCAGCTTGCCGTTGCACTCCGAGCTCGACCAGCTCTGGCCGTCGGGACAAGCGCCCTCGAAGGAGTCGGCGCGGCGCTGGTGACGCACCTGCGCGAAGAGTGGGCTCTCAGGAGCGAGGCCGGTGTCGATGACGCCGATCACGGTGCCCGCGCCCCCTGTGCGGGGACGGTCCTCGTCGAGGCGCTTGGCGGCGAGCGGCGCGAGGTCGGCGGTCGAGCCGGCGAGCGGTCGCACCTCGTTGCGCTCGATCGTCGCGACGGTGGGGTCGGACTCGAGAGTCGCCACCTGGTCGTCGTCGAGGACGACGGCGAAGCCGTTCAAGGCGGTGGTCCAGCGGTAGACCGGAGCCGGTGCGTCGACGGAGTCGAGGACGACGTCCTGCTCGACCTTCATCCGGGCGGCGCGCAGGCTGCCGGTCAGGAAGCTCACCGAGCCGGCGGTGCCCGGACCGCGCAGGGTGATCAGGTAGAGGTCGTCCTCCGCCTCGCGCTCGGCGGCCGTCGTCGGCGCCACCACGAGCAGCGACCCGAGCGTCAGCAGGCCGGCCAGGACACTGAGCAGGGCAGCGCGGGTCGGCCGGGGTCGTCCAGCGGGGAGGTGCATGCTCGCTCCTGTCCAGGAGTCGTGGTCGGGGGAGTCGGGGGATCAGTGTGCTCAATGGTCCGGGAACCTTCCATTGTGGCGCATCCGCCCCGGCCGCGCACCCGTACGGGGGAACAGGTGGGGATGGTGGCCCCTATCCTCGTCGACGTGACCCACGACCCCGCACCCTTGACGGTCGGGTTCGACCTCGACATGACCCTCATCGACACCGCGCCGGGCATCCGCACGGTGCTGCGGGTCCTGGGAGCCGAGCTCGGGATCGACTTCCCGGTCGAGGAGATGACCGCCGCGCTGGGCCCGCCGCTCGACCTGATGCTGGAGCCCCACCTGCCGGCGGCCGCGATCCCGGCAGCCGGTGACCGCTTTCGCGAGCTGTACCCGAGTCACGCCATCGACTCGGTCCCGTTGCTCCCCGGTGCGTTCGAGGCGATCGCCGCCGTGCGCGAGAGGGCGGGCAAGGTCGTGGTCGTCACCGGGAAGTACGCCCCCAACGCCCGGCTGCACCTCGACCACCTCGGTCTCGACGTCGACGTCCTCGAGGGCTGGGTCTGGGGCGCGGGCAAGGCCGACGCACTGCGCCGTGAAGGGGCGTCGGCCTACGTCGGCGACCACGTCCACGACGTCGAGGGAGCGCTCGCAGCCGGGGTCGCCTCGGTCTCGGTGCTGACCGGCGGGTGCTCGCGCGAGGAGCTCCTCGCCGCCGGCACGCACGCGGTCCTCGACGACCTGCGCGCATTCCCGTCGTGGCTCGAGGGTCACGGCAGATAGGCTGCCCCCGGTGCTCGATCCGGTCCCGGGTCGGGCAAGTTGCATGAGAGAGGCAAGAGCAGTGCCCAGTGGCAAGGTGAAGTGGTTCGACTCCGACAAGGGGTTCGGTTTTCTGTCGCAGGACGGCGGAGAAGACGTCTACGTCCACGCCGACGCCCTGCCCGAGGGCAGCTCCTCGATCAAGCCGGGCACGCGCGTCGAGTTCGGCATCGCGCAGGGACGCCGCGGCGACCAGGCCCTCCAGGTGCGAGTGATCGAGGCGCCGGCGTCGGTCTCGCGCAACCAGTCGCACGCCCGACGCAAGAGCCCCGAGGACATGACCACCATCGTCGAGGACCTCATCCGGATGCTCGACGGCATCGGCGAGGCCTACCGGCACGGTCGCCACCCCGAGGCGCGCACGGCGAAGCCGGCCGCCAAGGTGCTGCGCGCGCTCGCCGACGAGCTCGAGCTCTGACCTGGCCAGGGGCCCGAGCCAAGGACCCGAGCCAAGGCCCGCCAGGGAGCTAGGGCCCGCCGGGGGCCGGCGGTGGGTACACCGGCGGCGGAGGCGGTACGACGGGCTCGTGCTGCCCGGCCGGCTCGGCTGGTCCGGTCGGCCTGACCGGCCTGGTCGGCCGGCTCTGCGCAGTGGCGCGTGGCGGGGTCTGTCCCTGCCGCGGGCGCGACCTGGGCCGCGGCCGTCCCCGTGGCGCGGTCGGTCGTGACGACAGCACGAAGACCGTCCAGGCGAGCAGCACCACGAACGCCACGCCGAGCCCCAGTCTCGCCGACTGAGGCAGGGCGATCCCCACGAACCCGCCGATCACCCAGGCCAGCTGAAGGGTGGTGTCGCTGCGCGCGAAGGCGCTGGCCTGCACCGACACCGGCACGCCGCTCTGGATCGTGGAGTCGAGCGAGACCTTGGCCAGCGACTGGGCCAGTCCCGCGATCAGTCCCAGCCCGCCCAGGGCCAGGACTCCGTAGAAGAGCGCACCCATCGCCACCATCGCCGCATCGGCGAGCAGTGCCGCGACGACGGTCGCCGCGGGGTTGATCTTCTTCAGCACCGAGGCGAGGAAGATCCCGATCG
>NZ_JAXMNS010000389.1:0-3564 GCF_034670285.1 Nocardioides sp.
GTCCGGGAAGGTCGAGTACTGCTTCGCGATCAGGTTGGGGGTGAGGTCGCTGGGGATCGCGGTGCTGTTCTGCCCGGCGAGCACCGAGGCCCGCACCAAGCCCTTGACCAGGTCGCCGCGGACACCGAACGCCGCCGCACTGACGGCTGGATCGCTGCCGCGCTCGGTGCCGAGACGCTGGGCCCACAGGTTGCCGCCGAAGACGAGGGGCAGGACCATGACGAGGGACAGCGGGTAGAGCACCAGGCCGCGGCCCCGGGGCCGCCAGAAGGTGGCGGTGCGGAAGGGCTGCTCGACGTAGCGGTAGGTGAGGTAGGCGAACTGGAACGTCAGCAGCACCGCGATGAGGGTCTCGGTCGGCGTGAGGGTGCGCCCCATGCTCACCTGCGGGATGACGATCAGGGGCCAGTGCCACAGGTAGAGGGAGTAGGACCAGTCGCCGACGCGGCGCAGCAGGGTCGTGCCGAGCACCCGCGAGATCGTGGGTCGTGACGAGGGGTTCGCCGCGGCGATCAGGAGCGCTGCGGCGGAGAGGACGGGCAGCGCCGCCTCGTAGCCCGGGAAGGCCATCGACTCGTCGTAGACGACGACCGTGTAGCCGATGCCCACGATTCCGGCCAGGGCCAGCGGCTCGGTGAGCCAGCGGCGCGACAGGGTGCGCCCGGCGATCACGATCAGCGCGACGAGGGCGCCGATGGCCAGCTCCCAGGCCCGGGTGAGCGTCGAGAAGTAGGCAGCGGTCGGCTCGACCATCGTGCGGTGCACCGACCAGGCAAAGCTCGCGCCGCCGCCGAGGAGGACCAGCACCGTGAGGAGTCCGAGCGGGGCGGCGTCGGGGCGACGTCGCCTCCTCGTGACCAGCAGTGCCAGCGCGATCACGACCGGCCAGACGAGGTAGAACTGCTCCTCGACCGCGAGCGACCAGTAGTGCTGGAGCGGCGAGGCGGAGTCCTCGAGGGAGAAGTAGTCGACGCCCTGCGTGCCGAAGCGGATGTTGGCGGCGAAGAAGGCTGCCCACAGGGCGTCCCGGGTGGCGTCGAGGGCGTCGATGAAGTTGAAGTAGACGATCGAGGCCACCACCGTCACCGCGAGCACCAGGCTGGCGGCCGGGATGATGCGTCGGGCCCGGCGCGCGTAGAAGGTGGCGAGGGAGAAGCCGTTGTCGCGGCTGTTGCCGCTGATGATGAGCTGGGTGATCAGGAAGCCCGAGACCACGAAGAAGATGTCGACGCCGGCGAAGCCGCCCGAGAAGCCGGGCACCACCGCGTGGGCGGCGATGACGACGATGACCGCGATCGCGCGCAGACCCTGGATGTCGCCACGGTAGGAACGACCGTCGGCGCCGGTGCGGTCGACGACTGCGCGCGACAGGCCGGAGGCCTTCGCTGGTGTGGGTTGCCTGGGTTGCTTGGGCGCCTTGGGCGCTCTGGGCGGCTTCGGTGTCTTCGGGGCCTTGGCCGCTCGTGAAGGCCGTGTGCCGCGTCGACTGGGACGGCCGTCGTCGCTCACGCCCGACTCACCTCGCCCCTGCTGCTTGCGGTTCCCTGTCGACCTCGTCGGTCCTCGTCGGCGGAATTTACCAAGAACCGGCTGCTATCCGTGTTTCGGTGCGGGGCCCGGTGAGAGGGCCCGGTGGGAGGGCGGGACCTCGGCGCCGGGGTTAGGACCCCCTGATGCTCGAGGCGGGCTCGGACCAGGGGTCGGTCGACTGGGCGCGCCGGGCACGCTGGGCGCGCAGGGCGCGGCGGTCCGAGACGACCAGGGCGAGCAGTCCGGCGACACCGGCGAGGATCCAGGGCACGGGGAACAGGAAGCGCAGCCCAGTGCCGGCGACCAGGTCGAGCGCGACCAGTGCCCACACGAGGAGCAGGCCGAGCAGCGCCACGCCCATGACGAGATGGGCGATGCTCAGCGGGTGACGAGCTCCGAGGTCGTTCATCAGCGTGCTCCTTCGTGGATGATCTCGATGTCTCCGAGACCGACGGTGACGTCGATCGTGAGGCGCGGGGCGCCGTCGTCCGCCGCGAGCACGGTGACGGACTCGCCGGTCGGGCCGTCGCTGCCGAAGACCCGGATCTCACCGGCGTCGAGCCGGGTCCGTGCGGTCACCTCGAGGCCGTCCGGGACGACGACCTCGACCCTCCCGACGCGGAGGTCGACCTCGAGCGTGCGGCCGTCGAGGGCGTCCAGGTCGGTGATGGCGGTGAGGTCGACCTCGATCTCACCGACGTCGAGCTCGTAGTGCTCGAGCAGGGCGCTCGAGGTGGACGGCGTGCGGGCGACCTGCCCGACGTCCAGACGCTCACCGAGCGTGACCCCGGCCGTGACCAGCGCGCTGACCAGGCCGAGGGCGACCAGTCCGCCGGGCCGGCCCCAGACGGCGCCCACGACGAGCAGGACGGCGCTGGTGCCCAGGACGAAGGCCGGGTAGGCGGAGGGAATGATCGGCACCCCGGCCGACTCCAGGACGGCGAGGATCCCCACCCCCAGCAGACTGATCGCCACGGCGTACCAGAAGAGCAGCGGGCCACGGCGGCGCGAGCGGGCGACCGGAGGGTGCGCCTGAGCGGGTGCGCCGGCGGGAGTGCCGGCGGGAGTGCCGGCGGGAACGCTGCCAGGGGTGAACGGCTCTTCCTCGCCACGGCCGCGGAAGAACAGCACCAGGGCGAGCACGGTGCCGAGCACGACCAGGGCCCACGGGAAGTCGAAGCCGCCGAGGCTGTCGCCGAGCAGCGACAGCGTGGCCAGGACGCCGACGAGCACCAGCGCCACGGCGCGGCTCCGGTCGTCGAGGCGGACGGCGGCGCGCGACTCGCCCTCGAGCGGCACGAGCAGCCAGCACGCGCCGTACACGATCAGGCCGGCGCCGCCGAAGAAGATCAGGACCACCAGGGTGACCCGCACCAGGAGCGGGTCGATGTCGAGGTGGCGAGCGAGGCCGCCGGCGACCCCACCGACCTTCTTGTCGGTGCGGCTGCGGCGCAGGGCCGCCAGGTCGCGCACGTCGCTCGCGTCGACCCGCGGGCCGGACGTGTCCGGCTGGGTGTCGGGATCGTTGGTGATCATGGGTCCAGCCTGACCGCGGGAGGTGGGCAGCGCCATCGGGGATGGCCCTGATCCGGCCCCGGGGTCCGGCCAGGGCTGTTCCCCATGGGTGGCGGGGGTCTGCTGTGTGACGATGGAACGGTCATGACCACCGCATCCGTGCAGCCCTCACCGCGTCGGGCTCGTCGCGACCTCGAGGAGTCGATCGTCGGGGGCGTCGCGGCCGGGTTGTCGGAGCACCTCGGCGTCTCGGTGACGTGGGTGCGGGCCGCGTTCGTCCTCCTCACGGCCCTCAGCGGGCTCGGCGCCGTGCTGTACGCCGGCCTGTGGGTGATGCTGCCGGCCGGCGGCCGCTTCGAGGTCGCGGCGCCCGGCCTGGAGAGTGCCCGGCGCGGCGGGCGTCGGCCGAGCCGGATCTCGCGGCTGAGCGACTGCGGTCCGATCCTCGTGCTGAGCGTGCTCGGAGTCGGGGTCGTCGCGTCGGTCAGTGCCGTGCTCGGTGGTGGAGCCGTGCTCTGG
>NZ_JAXMNS010000390.1:0-3541 GCF_034670285.1 Nocardioides sp.
GCGCGCTGGAGGCCGGCGATGCGACGGTCCTCCTCGGCGGCGGCGTCCTCGGCGGCCTTGCGGGCGACCACGCCCTCCTCGAGGGCGGTGCGGTGCCGCTCGACCTGGGCTGCGATCTCCTTCTCCTGCGCGCGGACGCGCTCGGCCTCGGCCTCGATCTCCTCCGGGTCGCGACCCTGCTCGCCCGCCTCACCGACGTTGGCGGCGTTGCGGATGCGCTCGGCGGCGAGTCCCTGCGTGCCACGGAAGCGCTCGCGCAGTCCGGTCAGGCCGTACTGCGTCTCCTGGGCGGCGCTCAGGGCCGGCAGGTCCTCGCGCAGGGCTGCCTCGATGCGCGCCTCGTCGGCACGCCCGGCCTTCAGCTCGGCCTCCACGTGCTCGCGCCGCTCGACGAGGATCGACTCGTCAGCCATCTCCTGCTCGAGCGCCGTGCGGGCGGTGACCAGGTCGTCGGCCATGATCCGGGCGCGCGCGTCACGGGCATCGGCCTGCACCGTGACGGCGCGGCGGGCGACCTCGGCCTGGCGCCCGAGCGGCTTGAGCTGACGACGCAGCTCGGAGAGCAGGTCGCTGAGACGGGTGAGGTTGCCCTCGGTGGCGTCGAGCTTGCGGAGCGCCTTCTCCTTGCGCTTGCGGTGCTTGAGGACGCCGGCAGCCTCCTCGATGAAGCCGCGGCGGTCCTCCGGGGTCGCGTGCAGGATCGTGTCGAGCTGTCCCTGGCCGACAATGACGTGCATCTCGCGGCCGATGCCGGAGTCGCTCAGCAGCTCCTGGACGTCGAGGAGCCGGCAGCTGGTGCCGTTGATGGCGTACTCCGACCCGCCGCTGCGGAACATCGTGCGGCTGATCGTGACCTCGGCGTACTCGATCGGCAGCGCGCCGTCGGAGTTGTCGATGGTCAGCACGACCTCGGCGCGACCCAGCGGTGGGCGCCCGGACGTGCCGGCGAAGATGACGTCGTCCATCTTGCCGCCGCGCAGGCTCTTGGCGCTGGCCTCACCCATCACCCAGGCGAGGGCGTCGACGACGTTGGACTTGCCCGACCCGTTGGGCCCCACGATGCAGGTGATGCCCGGCTCGAGCTGCAGGGTCGTCGCGGAGGCGAAAGACTTGAAGCCCTTCAGGGTGAGGCTCTTGAGGTACAACGCGTTGCTCCATCACCGATGTGCGGGGTTGCAGTACTGACGCGGGGGAAGCTCAGCGGGCCTCACCCTACCCACGTGGGCAGGCTCAGCGGCGGAGGTTGAGGGGCCTGGTCGGCACGACCCTCAGCCCTCGAGCAGGCCGAGGGCGGCGAAGGCCTCCGCCAGCGCCCCGGAGACGTTGATCGACAGGGTGCCGTCGTCGGCGAACGTCGTCACCTGCTGCGCGGGCGCACCGGTGGCGGGCACGTAGTAGACGTGGCGCGAGAGGGCGCCGGGCTTCTCGTCGTGCTCACCCGTGCTGATGCGGGCCAGCACCTGGAGCGCGGCCACGACCCCGGGGCCCTCCAGCGGGTGCAGGGCGAGCAGGTGGCGGTTGGGCACGGCGACGAGCACGCCGTACGACGGCCGCTCGATGCCGATGCCGGCGAGGGTCTCGGCGAGGACCAGCACCCGGGACGGGCCGAAGAAGTCGTCGGTGGTCAGCACGTGGACGTCGGAGTCGGCGCGAGCGTCGTCGGCCCGGATCGTGTCCTGGTGCATCGCCGGCAGCGCCCGGAGGTTGGCCATGGCCACCTCACGCGCCACCGGCCAGCCGCCGATCCGTTCGACGGTCTCGTCGGCGAGCAGCTCGGAGACGTGGTCGGGGTAGTCGATCGCGGCCAGCTCGGCGACACCCGGCAGCGGACGCGGTGCGTACGACGGCGCGGGGCCGGGCAGGTCGGCGACGGACCGCAGCCGGGGGTAGAGCCGATCACGGACCTCGTCGAGCGAGAGCGGCCCGGACTGCACGGAGGAGGAGATGAGCCCGGTGACATGACGCTCGACCAGGGCCGGCCATCTGACGGTCGGCTCCGGGGCGACGATCAGGGCGAGGTCGGTGAGGCCGTAGCGCTGCCCGTCCATGGCCACCAGCGCGCCTCGGCCGTCGGCGACGGTCTCGACACCGCGACCTACAAGGCTCTCGCGCATCAGACGGGTCAACGCGCTGGCCCCCGCACGCGAGAGGACGGGAAGGACCGGGTCGGGGTCGAGCCCCGCGGCACCGCTCGCGGCACCGTCGGGCGTGGGCCGTACGCCGTCGGCCGGGCGCGCACGCCTACGCGCCGAGATCGATCGAAGAGGCCCATGACGACCATCTTGTCAGCCGCTGGGCGGCTGTCCGGTCGTGGCACCGCGGCTCGCCCTCAGGCCGTCGACCTGGAGGGGGCGCCGGTCTGGGCCCTGCGTCGTCGGGCAGCTGCCCGACGGTGCGAGGCCGGGAAGGTCAGGACGAGTCCCACCACGATGCCGATCAGGGCACCGGCGGTGTTGGCCAGGATGTCGCGCTCGTCGGGCACCCGCCCGGGGATCGAGCGCTGCAGGGTCTCGATCGCCGAGGTCATCACGAACGCCCCGAACCCGGCCAGCCACCACAGGCGCGTGCCGACCAGGAGCAGCAGGAACAGCCCCACCGGCACGAAGAGCGCGACGTTGGCGAGGAACTCCGCGCGCCCGTAGGTCAGCCAGTCCAGCTCCTCGACGCCCTGCAGCCGCGCGAGCACCTTCATGACGAGCTCGGACGCCGTGGGGGCGCTCGAGATCGGGGTGAGCGTCACCCAGCCCACGAAGCCGAGGTAGGCGAACGTGGTCAGGCTGAGGAACGGGTGGCGGTGGAACATCGAGCCATTGTGGTCGATGCGCCTGAGAGTGCTCTGTGGGCGCCTGTGGGCGCCCACAACCGGACCTAGCTCGGCGCGAGCACCATCAGTCGTCGTCGACGCAGGCCCGCAACTCCGAGCGCCACCAGGAACGCCCCGGCGGCCAGCCCCAGCGGGACGGCGCCGGCGCTGACCTGCTCACGCGTCGTCGGGTCGGCCGCAGAGGCCGGCGGGAGCGCACCCCGGTCGTCGCCCGGCACGTCCACGGCGTACACGTCGAGGCCGCGCACCAGGTCGATGGAGTAGACGACGTTGGTGCGGGCGGCGGTCATCTTGTCGTTCTTGTAGACCGGGACCCACATCGCGTCCCAGACCTCCGAGAGTCCCCACACCGAGTGGGCGTAGGTCTTGATGTCACGCGGGTTGCGCACGTCGAGGATCTGGGTGCCGCCGCCGTAGAAGCCGGCCGCGACCAGGCCGCCGGGCCGGTAGTCGAACCAGTGCGACGAGCAGAACGCCCCTTGCGGGAGCGGGAAGGTGCCGAGGTCGGAGATCTCGACCTTGTCGAGCGGCTTGATGGCGTTCTTGCGCTTGCCGTCGAGGCGCTTGATCCACCAGGTCTGGAACGAGCCGGCCTGCGAGCAGTCGGTCTGCTCGTAGTCCTCCTCGGTGATCAGCAGGATGTTGCCGTTGCGCAGCGACGGCTTGGCGCCGGGCTTGAACCGCTTGGCGTTGGGCCGGAAGGCGTTGTGCAGGATG
>NZ_JAXMNS010000391.1:0-3526 GCF_034670285.1 Nocardioides sp.
TCCGCGACGATCGGCTTCACCGACGCCATCGACGGCGTCACCATCTCGTTGCGCCTGACCTCGGATGCGGCGTGCCCGGCGTGCTCCGGCACCGGCGGCAAGCCCGGCACCCGCCCCCACATCTGCGGCACCTGCGAGGGGGCCGGCTACGTCACCGCGAGCATGGGCGGCGCGTTCTCGATGAACGAGACGTGCCCGGCCTGCGCGGGTCGGCAGCTGGTCTACGACGAGCCCTGCCCGACCTGCCACGGCAGCGGTCGCGGCTCGTCGGCGCGCACGATCCAGGCCCGCATCCCGGCCGGGGTGAAGGACGGTCAGCGCATCCGTCTGCGCGGCAAGGGCGCCCCCGGCGAGGACGGCGGCCCGGCCGGTGACCTCTACGTGAGCGTCAAGGTCTCCGGGCACCGGCTCTTCGGCCGCAAGGACGACAACCTGACGATCGACGTCCCGGTCGGGTTCGACGAGCTCGCCCTCGGGGCGGAGATCAAGATCCCGACCCTGGGCGGTGCGCCGGTGACGCTGCGCGTCCCGTCCGGCACCCCCAACGGTCGCACCTTCCGGGTGCGCGGCAAGGGAGCGCCGAAGGCCGACGGCACCCGCGGCGACCTGCTCGCCACCGTCGAGGTGCACGTGCCCGCGGTGCTCGACGAGGCGGCGCGCAGTGCGGTCGAGGCCTACCGCGAGGCAACCGCGTCCCGCCCGCTGCGAGCGGCGCTCTTCGAGGAGGCGTGATGGACGGCGTGACCGGTGGCGGCGTCTCCGGCGGGGTGCCGTTCTCGCAGGGGCCCGCCCCCGAGGCAGCCGTCTACGTCATCAGCGTCGCCGCCGAGCTCACCGGGCTGCACCCGCAGACCCTGCGCACCTACGAGCGGCTCGGCCTCATCACCCCCGGTCGCACCGGTGGCGGCGGTCGCCGCTACTCGCTGCGCGACATCGAGCTGCTCCGCTCGATCGCCGAGCTGACGTCGTCCGGGATCGGCATCGAAGGGGTGCGCCGAATCCTCGAGATGGAGCACCGTGCGAGCGCGCTCGCTGCTCGCAACGCCGAGCTCCAGGCCGAGCTCGACGCCACCCGCGCAGCCCTGCGCCAGGCACTGGTGGCCCGCCGGGCCGAGTCCGGGCCCAACCGGTTGCCGGTGCTGCGCCCCTCGACTGCCGAGTCCTCGGTCGTGGTCTGGCGTCGCAACCGCTGAGACGCGCTCGTCCGCCGTCAGCGACGTCGAAGTGTCTGCGACATTGTGTCGCATCAAACAGTGCCAACGGTCTAGCCAGGCACTACGCTGCCCACGGGCGGCGCGAACGCCGTCCATGTTGCTGAGGCGTGCTGACGGGTGGCGAAGGGTGACGACGTGGACTGGTTGACCGACCTCCTGGTCGACTACGTGCGCGGACTCGACCTCGTCGCCTTCCTCACCATCCCGCTGTTCACCGGCGTGGTCGGCTGGGCCATCAACTGGTCCGGCCTGGTGATGCTCTTCGCCCCGCTCCGCTTCCACGGCATCAAGGTGCCCGGGATGCGCGAGCTCGCCACGGTGCTCCCGCGCAAGATCCAGGAGGTGCCGGGGCTCCTCCAGGGCGGCGTCGGCTGGCAGGGCATCATCCCCGCGCGTGCCGCCAAGATGGGGTCGATCGCGGTCGACAAGGCCATCGCCAAGCTGGGCACGCCGGGGGAGTTCTACCAGCAGCTCGAGCCGGAGAAGATCGCCGAGCACATCGTCGAGACCTTCCGCCCCGAGGTGCCGGACCTCGTCGACCGGGTGCTGAGCACCGAGCACCCGCGGCTGTGGAACGACCTGCCGCGGCCGGTGAAGGAGGCCGTCTACTCGCGGGTCCAGGCGCAGCTGCCGAGCGTCGTGGGCAAGGTGACCACCGAGATCGGCATCCACATCGACCAGCTGCTCGATCCCAAGATCATGGTGATCGACCACTTCCAGGAGAACCCCGAGCTGGTGGTGCGGATCTTCCGCGACTTCGGGCAGCGCGAGCTCGACCTGATGGTGCGCTTCGGCTTCGTCTTCGGGTTCCTGCTCGGCATCCCGGTCGCGATCATCGACAGCATCTTCCACCAGTGGTACCTGCTGCCCCTGCTCGGCGTCGTGGTCGGCTGGGTCACCAACTCCCTCGGGATGTGGCTGATCTTCGAGCCGCCGGAGCCGAAGCGGATCCTCGGGATCCCGGTGCAGGGGCTCTTCCCGAGGCGCCAGAGCGAGGCCGCGGAGGTCTACGCCAAGATCATCGCCGACGACGTGATCACCCTCGAGCGCATCGGGGACTTCCTCCTCGACGGCCCACGTGGCGACCGCACGCGTCAGATGCTCGCCACGGCGCTGCGCCCGGCCATCGACCAGGCCGCCGGTCCGGCTCGCGGGGCCCTGCGCGTCGCCATGGGATCGGCCCGCTTCGACACGATCCGCGACTCGGTCGCCAAGGAGGCGGTCGGCCGCACGTTGACGCCGTTCCGCGACCGCGAGTTCAGCGCCCAGCAGGCCGACAAGATCCGGGTCCTGGTCGCGCGGCGCACCAAGGAGCTGCCGCCCCAGGACTTCGTCGACATGATGCGGTCGGCGATCAAGGAGGACGAGTGGATGTTGTATGCCCACGGCGCGATCATGGGAGCCGCAGGAGGCTTCCTGCACCTCGCGATCTTCGGCGTCCAGGGAGGATGAGCACGTGGACGAGCACGAGACCCCCCGCAACGGCCAGCGGCGCCCGCCGGCCCTGATCGACCCCGCCGTCGTCGACTCCCTCCCGGGCCTGGCGCGGGTGGCCGCGCACGCCGCCTGGCACACGACCGAGTGGGGCGTGAAGACCTCCGCGAAGTCGTGGCTGCGAGCCGGACGTGCCCTCACCGACCGGCGGGAGGCCGCCGCCATCGCCCGCGAGGCAGGCGAGGCGGCTTCGGTCGTGAGTCGGTTGGCTCGCGACCTCTCCAGCGGCGTGCCGGTCGGCAGTGCGCTGCTCGCGGCCGGGCAGAGCCTCGGCGGGATCTCCGAGACGGACGACGACGAGGACGTCGTCGGCGCCCAGATCGTCAGCTCGCGGGTCTCCCCGCCGCCGACCCTGCGTGAGCTCGGTCAGGACCTGCTCGAGCGCTCCCGCGACGTGTGGAGCACCGAGCAGGGCCACCCGGCGTACGAGCGCATCCTCACCGAGCTGGCGCCCGACGAGGCGCGGGTGCTGGTGCTGCTGCTCACGGGTGGACCGCAACCCAGCGTCGACGTCCGCACCGGCGGTCCGGTCGGGATGGTCAGCTCGCAGCTGATCGCCCCTGGCCTGACGATGATCGGGCCCCGCGCCGGCTGCCGCTACGTCGACCACGTGCCGGCGTACCTCAACAACCTCAACCGGCTGGGGCTCGTCTGGTTCTCCCGCGAGAGCCTGCGCGACCCGATGGACTACCAGGTGCTCGAAGCGCAGCCCGACGTGCTGGCCGCGATGCACTCGGTCAAGTTCGCCAAGGTGGTGCGCCGCAGCATCCACCTGACGCCGTTCGGCGAGGACTTCGTCAAGTCGTGCCTGATCGAGG
>NZ_JAXMNS010000392.1:0-3509 GCF_034670285.1 Nocardioides sp.
GACCTCGACACCGGCTACATCGTCACCCCGCGGCTCGGCACCGCCCCCACCCGCACCGACCTGGTGCGTGACGCCGTGCGCACCTATGCCGCCGACCACCCCGACCTCACGCTCGCCGGGCGTGAGGCCGTCGCGCTGGTGCAGGGGATCCTCGACGAGGCCGGCATCAACTACCTGTCGGTGACGGGGCGCACCAAGTCGGTCGCGTCGTTCGCCGAGAAGGCCGAGCGGATGATCGCCGGGGTGCCGGCCTACGCCGACCCGCTCCAGCAGATCACCGACCAGCTCGGCGTCCGCGTGATCACCTACGTCGAGGACGACGTCGACGCCGTCGCCGACCTGCTCGGCGAGCAGGTGATCGTGCAGGACGACCGCGACATGGGCCAGGAGACGGCCGACGAGGGCCGTTTCGGCTACGCCAGTCGCCACCTGATGATCGCCCTCGACCCGGCGCGCGAGTCGCACCCCGACTTCGAGCACCTCCGGGAGCGGGCCGCGCAGGTGCAGGTGCGCACGGTGCTGCAGCACGCCTGGGCCGAGTTCGAGCACGACATCCGCTACAAGGGCACGGTGCCGGCCGAGCACGCACGCGAGTTCGACCGTCGCTTCGCGCTGGCCGCGGGACTGCTCGAGCTCGCCGACCCCGAGTTCTCCCAGATCCGTGAGCGGCTGCGCGGGGTGGCGCCCGAGGTGCGGGTCAGCACCGACGACGACCCGCGCATCGACCCGCGCGAGCTGGCGGCCTTCCTGGCCGGGCAGTACTCCCAGGCCGGGTGGTCGCGCACCGAGCACTACGGCTGGATCTCCGGGCTGCTGCTCGAGCTGGGCATCACCTCGCTCGACGAGCTGGCCGAGGTCCTGCGTGAGGTCGACGAGGCCGCCATCGCCGAACGGATGGACTACCGCCACCCGCCGGGCGCCGTACGACGGCTGGACGACGCGCTGCTGTGGATCTACGGCGACCGCTTCGTCGACCTCCACGGCAACGCCCACCGGCGCGACGGGTTGGCCGCACGGCTGGTGCGCCTGCGCCCGGCCGAGGCCTAGGGACCACGGCGCAGGTCAGGCCTGGATGCCCCCGCCGTCCCCGCCGCCGTTGCCGGGAAGCTGCGGCTGGCCGGAGCCGCAGAGCCCGAGCGTGATCGCCTTGTAGCGAGCGAAGTCGGGGGAGCCGACCGAGGCCGCGAGGTAGTCGCCCGGCGGCAGGGCGGCGTAGTACTCCACCGCCTCCAGGAGCCCCGCGGTCAGCCGGGTGCCGGCGGCGTCGTCCTCGGCCTGCGCGAGCGGGAGCGCCCGCTCGAAGCGGTTGACGGTCTCCTCGAAGTCGCCGCGGTTGAAGGCCTCGATGCCGGCGACCACCTCGTCGCACGCGGTCTGCTCGGCCTGCTCAGGGGCGCGCTGGGGGGTGCGTTGATCAGGGGCGGACGACGCCGCGGGTGCCGGCACGGCCTCGCCCAGACGGCCGGACGGCGTGAGCGCGCTGCACCCGCCCAGGACGGTCGCTGACAGCGCGGTCGCCAGCAGGAGGGCGGCGGTGCGCGCGGGGAGGGTCACTCACTTGACGGTAGGTCGGGGTGCCAACCCCATCGGTGCTGGCGGCTGGATGCGGCTGCCTCCTGCCTCACCGCGTCTCGTCACGCGGGTCACGACCTCGTTCCTCGGTCGTGCCGCTTGCTCGACGACCATCGACGGGGCTTCGCAGGCTCAGCCCCGTCACCACGGACTGGGCTGATAGTCCTTGAGGAAGTGGCCGTGGAGGTCCTCGCCGGACTCGCCCTGCACGACGGGGTCGTAGACGCGGGCGGCGCCGTCGACGAGGTCGAGCGGGGCGTGCCAGCCCTCGGCAGCGATGCGGAGCTTGTCCTGGTGGGGACGCTCGTCGGTGATCCAGCCGGTGTCGACGGCGTTCATCAGGATCCGGTCGGTCTCGAACATCTCGCCCGCTGACGTGCGGGTCATCATGTTGAGGGCGGCCTTGGCCATGTTGGTGTGCGGGTGCCCGGCGCCCTTGTAGCGGCGGGAGAACTGGCCCTCCATCGCCGAGACGTTCACGACGTGGGCCCGTCCGGACGGCGCCGCGGCGGCCGCAGCCGCCATCGCCGGGCGGAGCCGCGAGACCAGCAGGAACGGCGCGACCGAGTTGCACAGCTGCACCTCGAGGAGCTCCATCGGGTCGACCTCGTCGACGGTCTGGGTCCAGGAGTTGGTGGTCTGGAGGTCCGGCAGCAATCCGCCGGCGTCGACCGCGGTGCCGGCGAGGTGGGCGTCGAGGGAGGCGTGGCCGGCCTTGAGCGCCAGCGCGGTCAGGGTCGCGGCGGAGTGCGCCTCGCGGGCGCGGTCGAGCGACTCACCCTCGTGCGCGGCGACGGCCTCGCGCGACAGCGCTCCGGCGATCGCCGCCGGGTGGGCCTCGGAGATCCGGTCGAAGCGCACCATCTCGGGCAGCGGCCTGCCGTGGATCGCCTCGGGCAGCGGCTCGTCCTCGGCGGCGACGAGGGGCGCGTAGGCGCCGGGCGATCGCCGTACGGTCTGGCAGGCGTTGTTGATCAGCACGTCGAGCGGACCGGCCGCGGCGACGTCGTCGGCCAGGGCCACCACCTGGGTGGGGTCGCGCAGGTCGATGCCGACGATCTTGAGGCGGTCGAGCCAGTCGGGGGCGTCGGGCAGCGAGGAGAAGCGTCGTACGGCGTCGTGCGGGAAGCGCGTGGTGATCGTCAGGTGCGCGCCGTCCCGGAGCAGCCGCAGGGCGATGTACATGCCGATCTTGGCGCGACCGCCGGTGAGCAGGGCGCGGCGACCGGACAGGTCGGTGCCCTGGTCGCGCTTGGCGTGCGAGCGAGCAGCGCAGGTGGGGCAGAGCCAGTGGTAGAACGCGTCGACGAGGGTGTAGTCGTCCTTGCAGATGTAGCACCCGCGCGGGTTGATCAGCTCACCGGCGAACGCCCCGGTGGTGGGGGTCGTGAGCAGCAGACCCTCGGTCTCGTCGTCGATGCGCAGCGGGGATCCGGTGGCCGTGGCCTCGGTGATCGCGCGGTCGTGGGCGAGCTCCTCGGCGCGCTTCGCGGCACGCCGGTCGCGCTTGAGCGCCTTGTACATGTGCGACGCGGCCCGCTTGACCTCGATGTGGTCGGGGTGGTCCTCGGGCACGGTGTGGAGCTGCCCGAGGACTCGCAGGGTCGCGGCAAGGTCGTCGGGGTCGATCACCCGCGGATCCTACGGCCTCTCGCCGAACTGCTGAGCAAACGAGTCCCCGCTGCCGCAGCCCACGCTCAGGGGTGGCTCAGTCGAGGGGCTTTGTTCAGCAGTTCGGCGAGGACTCAGTGGCTGGCCGACGTGTGGGTGACCCGGTAGCGCACGAACGACGGCACCGCGAACGCGGCGATCACGACACCGACGACCACCAGCACTCCGCCGCCGGCCGCAGCGGTCGCCGTACCGATCATCGCGGCGGCAGCACCGTGCGCCACGTCGGCGACGCGCGGTCCGCCGGCGACGACGACGATGAAGAT
>NZ_JAXMNS010000393.1:0-3508 GCF_034670285.1 Nocardioides sp.
TCTCGATACGCCGACCCGCTCCTTCGTCGCGCGGCCGACTACTCGACAACCAAACCCGCCGACCCGAGGTCATCGAGTAGCCGGGGAGCGAGCGCAGCGAGCCACCGGCACATCGAGATGCCGGCACGCACCCCACCAGCGTCTCGATACGCCGACCCGCTCCTTCGTCGCGCGGCCGACTACTCGACGACCAGACCCGCCGACCCGAGGTCATCGAGTAGCCGGGGAGCGAGCGCAGCGAGCCACCGGCACATCGAGATGCCGGCGCGCACCTCACCAGCGTCTCGATACGCCGGCCCGCTCCTTCGTCGCGCGGCCGACTACTCGACAACCAGACCCGCCGACCCGAGGTCATCGAGTAGCCGGGGAGCGAGCGCAGCGAGCCACCGGCATATCGAGATGCCGGCGCGCACCTCACCGGATCTCGTCGTGCTCGCTCAGTGCAGGTGGATGCCGGGGCCGGTGACCTTGACCTTGGCGTCGGTAAGGTCGTGGTGCATCTCCCAGGTGCGGCGGTAGCCGGTGTGGGAGACCTTCCAACCCTCGGGCGTGCGCACGTAGCGGTCCTCGTAGAAGGCTGCGCCCTCGAGCATGAACTTCACCGCGTCGACGATCACCCGGTCGTGGAGGTACCAGCGGCCGGTGGCGGTGTCGCCGTCCACGTCGATCTCGGGGTGGTGCACCTGGTGCAGCGTCAGCATCCCCTCGCCGAGGTTGGCTCGCATGTAGTCGACCAGCGCGGTGCGGTCGGCGAACTCGAGGCCGTTGTAGTCGGCCGTCGCCTCGGGCACGAAGCAGTCGGAGAAGTCGTCCCACTGCTTGGTGTCGAGGCAGCGCAGGTAGGCGTACTTGAGGCGGCTGATCGCGTCGATGTCGTCGCGGAGGTCAGAGCTGTCAGTCATGCCGCGCAATCTAACGGCCCCGCGAGCAGAAGTGTGCTGCGCGTCACGCTCCATGAGACGCGGTTGTAACCGGCGGTCAATCTCCGGTCAACGAGGCCCGCTCACGCTGATGCCATGACCCGGAACGAGATCCCCCAGACCCCTCAGATCGCCGAGAGCGCTGCGCTCGACACCCGCCACGCCCAGCGCTCGACCCTGAAGGCGAAGCACGCGAAAAGCCTCACGTCCCTGTTGGGCACCCGCAGCGACCTGCGCGGCGTCCACGCCCTGGCCGACCACCTCGACGACGCCATTCGCTGGACCGCCTGACGCGGTTGGGGCCAGGTGACGCCAGGTAGCGCCAGTCGGCATCGGGCGGCATCGGTCAGCGTCAACGGCGGCCGGTGCTGAAGAGCCCTCGGGCGACCTCGCGCGCAGCCGTGCGCATGAAGTCCTTGAAGGCGCCGGAGTTGACGACGTCGTGCACGATGCTGCCGTCCTCCTGCTTCGACTTCGTCGTTGACGTCGACTTCGACTTCGACGACTTCTCCGCCTTGGCGGCGGCCTCCTCGGCCTCCTCGGCTGCCTCCTCCTCGGCCCGCTTGCGAGCACCCTCCTCGAGCTTGGCCGCGAGGATCTCGTGCGCCGACTCGCGGTCGACGACCCTCGCGTACGTCGCGTGGCGGGGGCTGGCGGTGACCGTCGCCTCCATGGCCCCGGGGTCGGACGGCGCCATCAGCGACTCCGGCGCTCGCAGGCGCGTCCAGGCGACGGGGGTCGGAGCGCCGCGCTCGTTCATCACCGTCACGACGGCCTCGCCGATCCCGAGGCTCGTGATGACCTCGCCGAGGTCGTCGTACGCGCTGCCGGGGTAGGTGTTGACGGTCGCCTTGAGCGCCTTGGCGTCGTTGGGCGTGTGCGCGCGCAGCTGGTGCTGCACCCGCGAGCCGAGCTGGGCCAGCACGTCGTCAGGGACGTCGGTCGGGCTCTGGGTCACGAAGAAGACACCGACACCCTTGGAGCGGATCAGGCGGACCGTCTGGGCGATCTGGTCGAGGAACGCCTTCGACGCGTCGCGGAAGAGCAGGTGTGCCTCGTCGAAGAAGAACACCAGCTTGGGGCGGTCGATGTCGCCGACCTCGGGCAGGTCGTGGAAGAGGTCGGCGAGCAGCCACATGAGGAACGTCGAGAAGATCGCCGGCCGGTCCTGCAGGTTGGGCAGCTCGACCAGCGAGATCAGGCCCTTGCCGTCGGCGGTGACCTGGAGCAGGTCGGAGGAGGCGAACTCCGGCTCGCCGAAGAAGGCATCGGCCCCCTGGCCCTGGAAGTTGATGAGCTCACGCAGGATCACCCCGGCGGTGGCGCTGGAGAGACCGCCGAGCGCCTTGAGCTCGGGCTTGCCCTCGTCGCTCGTCAGGTGAGCCACCACCGCGCGCAGGTCGGCGAGGTCGAGCAGCGGCAGGCCGGCCTGGTCGGCGTAGTGGAAGACCAGGCCCAGGCTGGACTCCTGAGTGTCGTTGAGGCCGAGCACCTTGCTCAGCAGCGTCGGACCGAACGACGACATCGTGACCCGCAGGGGGATGCCGATGCCCTCGCCACCGAGCGCGTAGAACTCGACCGGGAACCCGGTGGCGCTCCACTCCTGCCCGACCGAGACCGCGCGGGCGGTGATCTTCTCCCCACCCTCGCCAGGAGTGGCGAGGCCGGACAGGTCGCCCTTGATGTCGGCGGCGAAGACGGGCACACCGTTGCTGCTGAGCTGCTCGGCGAGGAGCTGAAGGGTCTTGGTCTTTCCCGTGCCCGTGGCGCCGGCCACGAGGCCGTGCCGGTTGAGCATCCCGAGTGGGATCCGCACGCGGGCGTCGGACTGCGTCTGGGCGTCGAGCATGAGCCCGCCGAGCTCGAGGGCCGGGCCCTCGAAGGAGTAGCCGGCGAGGACGGCCTCCTCGACCGGGTGCGGGGCTTCGGGGGCGGTGGGCTTCTCCGTCATGGCTCCACCGTAGTGGCGGACGAGAGGTCAGGGCCGAGTACGGCGAGGCACTGTCTAGACTCGCACGGTGATCTTCAAACGGGTGGGCAGCGAGCGCCCCTACCCCGCGCACGGTCTCTCCCAGGGCCAGTGGGCCTCGGTGCCGCCCCGTCAGGTGCGGCTCGACGAGCTGGTGACCACCAAGGACACCCTGCAGCTGGTGGCCCTCCTCGACGAGGACTCGACGTTCTACGGCGACCTCTTCGCGCACGTCGTCGAGTGGGGCGACGACCTGTATCTCGAGGACGGCCTGCACCGTGCGCTGCGCGCGGCTCTCCAGCAGCGCCACGTCCTGCACGCCCGCGTCCACCGGGTGCCGGCATGACCGAGCGCGCGAGCACGATGCTCGACGACGTACGCCGCAAGGTGCGCGCCCTGAGCCCGGCCGTGCTCACGCGCCTGCGGACCGGCGCCACCCTGGCCGCCCTGCTCCTGCTGGTGCTGCTCGCGGTGCGGATCGGCGTCGAGCGCGTCTCGGAGCCGTTCCCGGAGTCGGCCGACCCGCCGGTCTGCACCGACCGGACCCTCGAGGCCGGCGACTCCGTCACCCCGGCCGACGTCACCGTGAGCGTGATCAACGCCGGCGGCGCCAACGGCC
>NZ_JAXMNS010000394.1:0-3507 GCF_034670285.1 Nocardioides sp.
CATCCAGTGGACCGGGTCCACCTGGAAGCCCGTCGAGGGCACGAAGTACCAGTGCAAGGGCACCAGCGGCGGTTAGCCGAACGGCCCTGAGCGCAGCCCGGAGCGCTGCTCTGAGCTCGGCTCAGAGCGCCGGACGGATCTCCTCGAGGGCCTGCTCGGTGGTGCTGCGGAGGGTGCCCAGGCGGGCGTCGGGCGACTCGGTCCAGACCGTGAGGGCCGCGAAGATCGCGCCCGCGACCACCTCGGCCTGAACGGCGGCCGTGAGCGGAGCGGCGCCGCGCTCGGCGAGCACCTCGCGCAGGTAGCGCACCATCACTCCCTGAGCGTCGCGGAACGACCGCTCGATGCGGGCCGGGCTGAGCAGCTGGGTGCGCAGCCTCGCGATCTCCACCATGAGGCGGGGGTCGACCGGTGGGGCCGTGATGGCGTGCAGCGCGGCCGCGATCAGGTCGTCGCCGGCCTCGAGCCGTTCGCGGACGCCGGTGCGGAACCAGGCGAGGCTCGTGGTGACGTCGACGAAGAGCACCTCGTCCTTGGTGGCGAAGTGGCGGTAGAAGGTGCGCTCGGTGACACCGACCTCGGCAGCGATGGTCGGCACGTTCGCCGCCTCGAAGCCGTGCTCGACGAAGTGGCGGATGGCGGCCTGACGCAACGCCTCACGGGTGCGCTCGGCCTTGCTGATGGACGGGGCAGGTGTGGCTGCGACAGGGGTATCGATGGACACGGCGCCCAATCTAGTCGGCGTCCTGAAGAGTCGCCTCCTGCTCGGTCCGCGGCAGCCCGCCGAAGTCGTAGTCGGAGAGGGGGAACGTGCGTGCCGCACGGAACGCGTGCCGCGTCGACGTCGGTCTCAGCAGGGTCGCCTCGCCGTGCTGGTTGAAGTAGTAGCTGTTGGCTCCTGCGCACGACCCGAGGGTGAAGATCGAGTGCCCGACCCGGGCGGTCATGTCGTCGAGGAACTCGGCGTTGGCCGACTCCGACACCTCGAACGACGTCGCCCGGCGGCGTCGGAGCTCGGTGAGGAGCCGGTCCATGTGGCGCATCTGCGACTCGATGGTCGTGAAGTAGGACAGGCCCGAGTAGGAGTAGGGCGAGTTGAGCGACACCAGGTTGGGGAAGCCCGGGACGGCGACGCCCTCGTAGGCTTGGAAGCGACGCTCACGCCACCACTGGCCGAGGTCGCGGCCGCCGCGCCCGACGATCCGGAGGGCCGGGAAGTTGGCCTCCCAGAGGTCGAAGCCGGTCGCGAGCACGAGGACGTCGAGGTCGGTGCGGCTGCCGTCGGCAGTGACGATCCCGTGGGCGTCGACGTGGCCGATCGAGTGGGTCTCGAGGTGCACGTGCTCACGGTTGAAGGTGGGGTAGTAGGTGTTGCTGAACGTCGGCCGCTTGCAGCCGAACGTGTAGTCGGGCGTCAGCCTGGCGCGGGTGTCGGGGTCCTTGACCTGGCGCAGGTGGAGGCGCGCGAGCCGCTCGGCGGCGGCATTGACCAGGGGCACCTGGTCGTAGTGCAGCACCGCCGAGACCATCAGGGCCTCGAGGAGCGCGGTGCCCCCGAGACGTACGGCGCGCTGGGTGAGCGGGAGGGCGGAGAAGACCTTGCGCACCAGGGCGGGAACGGGCAGGTCCGGCTTGGCGGTGACCCAGATGGGTGTGCGCTGGAAGACCGTGAGGTCGGCGGCGACGTCGGCGAGCTCGGGGATCAGCTGCACTGCCGTGGCACCGGTGCCGATGATGCCGACGCGCTTGCCGGACAGCTCGACCTCGTCGTTCCAGCGGGTCGTGTGGACGACCGCGCCGGTGAACGACTCGATGCCGGCGATGTCGGGCAGCCTGGGCTGGGAGAGGAAGCCGGTGGCGGTGAGCAGGAAACGAGCCCGGAACGGCTCGCCGTCCGCGACGTCGACCTGCCACACCTGGGCGTCGTCGTCCCAGGTCGCTGACTCCACGACGGTGTCGAACCGCATCAGCTCACGCAGGCCGTAGGTGTCGGCGACGTGGGCGGCGTACGCCTTGAGCTCGCTGCCGGGCGCGAAGAGGCGGGTCCAGTGCGGGTTGGGCTCGAAGGAGTAGGAGTAGGTCGAGGAGGGGATGTCGACGGCCAGCCCGGGGTAGCGGTTGACGTGCCAGGTGCCGCCGAGGTCCGACTCGCGCTCGAGGATGACGAGGTCGTCGTAGCCGTTGCGCTTCAGCTGGATCGCAGCGCCCATTCCCCCGAAGCCGGCGCCGACGACGATGGCGTCGTGCACGTGGGTGCTCGGGTTGCTCACAGAAGTCGCTCGGGCTGCTCGGAGTGCGCGTCCTGCTCCTCGGCGGCCAGGCGGGCCTGGTAGGCGGCCCGGTCGGCGTCTTCGGCGTGGAGGGCGCGGTCGTCGCGCACCAGACGTCGTACGACGTTGAGCGCCGGCTCGGGGGTGGCGTTCATGACTCCGGTGAGCGCACCCACGTAGCGCGGAACGGCGATCTCGCCGGTGCGGCGGGAGATCGAGGCCTCGACGGCTTCGGCGATCTTGTCGGGAGAGACCTTCGGCAGCGGGCTGAAGTCGATGCCGGAGGAGAGGGCGGTGTCGACCGCCGAGGGCAGCACGGCGCCGATGCTGACGCCGGTGGCGGCGTACTCGAGGCGCGTGGCGGCGGTGAGGCCGACCACGGCGAACTTGCTGGCGTTGTAGACCGCGAGCCCCTTCAGCGGCATCTTGCCGGCCAGGGAGGCGATGTTGCAGACGTGGCCGCGACCGCGCGCCACCATGCCGGGCAGCACCAGGCGCATGCCGTGGATGACGCCGAAGACGTTGACCTCCATGATCATCCGATTGGTGGCGTCGCTGAGGTCGAGGAAGGCGCCGTTGGGCATGACACCCGCGTTGTTGACCAGCACGTCGACCGGGCCGTGGGCGGCCTCGGCCTCGACGACGAATGCGGCGAAGGACTCGGGGTCGCGGACGTCGAGGGCATGCCCGGTGCCACCGATGGCCGCTGCGGTGGTGCGCGCGAGGTCGGCGTCGAGGTCGCCGATCGCGACTTTCGCCCCACGCGCGGCGAGCCGGGTCGCGACCGCCTTGCCGATGCCCTGGGCGCCGCCGGTCACCAGCACCGCGGCACCGGAGAGCTCGATCGGGGGATAGTGCGTCATCGGCTCTCCTGAGGTCGTGGCACCCGACGGAACGAGATGTCAGTTCCGGAACGCTATGTCATTTCGAGGAGGGTGGGCAATAGGCTGTCCCGCGTGACGACCACCTCGCAGGCAGCCGGAGTCGGGCCGAGCCGGGTCGAGCAGCGCAAGGCCGAGCTGCGCCGCGAGATCGTGGCGGCGTCGTTCGACTGCTTCGCCGAGAAGGGCTACCACGCGACCGGCATCGCCGACATCGCCGCGCGGCTCGGGATCGGTCACGGGACCTTCTACCGCTACTTCGCCAACAAGCGCGACATCGTCGAGCACGTGATCGACGACCTGATCGCCCGCATCCTCGCGGCGCTCGGTGACGAGAACGCGCCCGACGCCGTCAG
>NZ_JAXMNS010000395.1:0-3487 GCF_034670285.1 Nocardioides sp.
TCGTCGAGGGCCGCCGACCCGGCTCCGATCCCGACCGAGGTCGCGGCGACCGCCAGCAGCCCGGCGAGCAGCAACCGCGCCGTCAACGGTCGAGCAGCTCGCCCAGACGCGGCGAGAGCCCCCACGTGGCGACCAGGTCGTCGTACTCGTCACCGAGCGAGCCGGTCTCGCGGTGACCGGTGCGCACGGCGCGCAGCAGCGTGTTGCGCGGGGTGTGCTCGGAGTCGACGAACTCCATCACGTCGACGCGGTAGCCCTCGAGCCGGAGAAGCATCGAACGCACCGCGTCGGTGAGGGTGTCGGCGAAGCGCTCGCGCAGGATGCCGTGCCGGGTCAGCTCGCCGTACGGCGCCGGCGTGGGCGCCTTGCGCAGCTGGGCCGCCACGTCGTGGTGACAGCAGGGCGCGGCCAGGACCAGCGCGGCCTCCCACTCGATCGCGCGGGCGAGGGCATCGTCGGTCGCGGTGTCGCAGGCGTGCAGCGCGAGGACGACGTCCGGGGCGGCGGCCAGCCCCACCGTCGAGATGCCGCCGACGACGAAGTCGAGCGAGGTCACCTCGATGCCGAGCCCGGCGGCGACGCCGCTGTTGTGCTCGCGCGACTGCTCGCGCACGTCGACGCCGACCATCGAGACCGGCCACCCGCGAACGGAGGTCAGGAAGCGGTGGCCGGTGAAGGTGAGGTAGGCGTTGCCGCAGCCGAGGTCGACGATCCGCAGCGGGTCCTCGGGCGTGGGACGACGCAGCTGGCCCTTGTCGATCGCCTCGGTGAGCGAGGTGTCGAGCAGTCGGACGAACTCCTCGACCTGGCGATACTTCGCCTGACGGCTCGGCTTGAGCCGTCCCTGCGCGTCGGCCAGGCCGAGGGCGGCGAAGACCGGGTCGCCCGGGGGCAGGAGCCGGCTCTTGTCGCGGTCGTGACCGCGGGTCGCGCTCACCGGCTCCGCGCGGGCGGTCGTGCTGAGGACCGCCTCGAGGCGCTTGGTCACCCGCACCTGGTGGGTGTGGGTGGTGGTCTCGACGTGCCAGTTGCCGAAGGTCTCGGCCAGCAGGGCGTCGACGGCCCGCGCCGCGGCGTCGTCCGCCACCGCGTGGTTGACGGTGTGCGCCTGGGTCGCGTCGTACGACGTCACCTGGAGGTGGCGCCCCGCCTTGAGGTCGACGTAGCGCAGCTCGACGCGGCGCCACTGCGGCTGCGTGCCCTTCTGGCGACCCGACGCTATCGCGCGCACGAGCAGGTCGGGGTCGAGCAGGTGACCTCGCACCTCGGCCAGCACGTCGGCCAGGGGACGGATCACCGCGTGACCGCCGAGACCACCACGAGCAGCAGCAGGGCCACCAGCGCCAGGGGAATGATGAGGCGACGATGGCGTGGGTTCACGGCACCGATCCTACGGGGCGAGGGGCCGGATCAGCCCGTCGGCCGATGACCCCGGACCACCCGGAGCGTCCAGCCCAGGACGTAGAGCAGGTAGAGCCCGAGCACGACCCAGAACCACGGGCCGAGCCCCGGGTCGACCGAGCGGGCGGCCCGCACGGTGAGGAGGCACACGCCGCAGAGCAGGAGCACCGTGGCCGCGGCGATCGCCCAGAGGTCCCGCTCCATCCGACGACGCATGGCGCCCTCGCGCTCCGGGGTCGCCGTCCACCACTCCTTCGACGCAGCGGGGAGGTTGATGAACGTCAGCGGCATCCGCGGCGACCAGGCGGCGGCTCCGCCCAGGACCGCGCCCAGGAGGGCACCGACGAGGCCGAAGACGACCAGGGCCTCCGTGCGGGAACCGACACGATCCACAGCGCCGGAACCGTCGAAGTGCAGCGGCACACGGTCGGGCAGCAGCAGCGCTGCCGCCGCGAGCACGAGGAGGTAGGCGACCAGTGAGCCGAGGAACCACCACCGCGCACGGACCGGATCAGGAGACCTCATGCCGCGCTCACCAGTGCTCCATCGACCCCCGGAAGACCGCGGCCAGGTCGTCGGGGGTGACCTCCTTGGGAGCGGTGGCGAGCAGGCGCTGCTGCTTGAGGGCGCCCTCGACCAGGTCGTCGACGTCGGCCGCGCCGTAGCCGACCTCAGCGAGGCCGTTGGGGATCTCGATGTCGCGCATGAGGCGGGTCAGGACGCCGGGCAGCACGTCGGGTCCGTCGCCGGAGACCCCGGGCTCGAGGAGCCGCGCGGCGTGCAGGTGGCGCTCGGGTGAGGCGTCGAAGGTGAACCGGAATGCCTCGGGCGCGGTGAGCGAGACCGCCATGCCGTGCGGCACGATCGGCTGGTCGTCCGGGTAGCCGGCCGGCCGGTAGTCGCGCACGCGTCCGGCGATCGGGTAGGCGCCGGCGTGCGGGATGTGCACCCCGGCGTTGCCGAACCCCAGGCCGGCGAACGTGGCGGCGAGGGCCATCTGCTCGCGCGCCTCGACCGACGAGCCGTCACCGACCGCCGTACGGAACGACTGCGCCAGCAGGGACAGCGCCTTCTCCGACCACATGTCGGCGATCGGGTTGGCCCCGCAGTAGGGCACCCGCTGCTCGGGCTGCTTGGCGTCGAAGTCGCCGAACCAGCGAGCGGTGTAGCTCTCCAGGGCGTGGCACAGGATGTCCATCCCGGCAGCCGCTGTGACCATGGCCGGCTGGGTCATGGTCAGCGCCGGGTCGACGATCGCCAGCCGCGGGCGGAGGGCGACGTGGCTGATGCCGGTCTTGACCTTGAGCGACAGCACGTCGAGGACGCAGATCGTGGTGCTCTCGCTGCCGGTGCCGGTCGTCGTCGGGATGGCGACCAGCGGCAGGAGCGGCTCCACGGGCGGACGGGCCCGACCGACCGGTGCGTTGAGGTAGTCCATCAGCTCACCCGGGTTGGTCGTGAGCAGGTTGACCGCCTTGGCGGTGTCGATCGCCGAGCCACCGCCGACGGCGAGGATCGCGTCGAACGGACCGGCGTCGCGGGCGAACTCGATCGCCTCGATCATCGAGGTGTCGGTCGGCTCGACCCGTACCCGGTCGAAGACGGTGACCGCGAGCCCGTGGCCGGCGACCTCCTCGGCGATCCGCGCCGGGTGGCCGGTGGCCGCCACTCCCGGGTCGGTGATGAGGAGCACCCGCCCCCCGCTGCCTCCGGTCAGGCCCAGGAGGTCGTGGCCGACCTCGCTTGATGAGCCGGCCCCGAACTTCAGGGACGGCGCTGCATAGGTGAAAACGGTCTCGCTCACGCGGCCACTGTAGGAGAATCCTGTGAACCTCGGCCCCTCCTGTGTCGGCGCGGCTCTCAAACCCGGATCGACCACACAATCCATTAACACCCTTTGTTACCGCCTGCTTGTTGAACGGTGTACGCGGCGCGTGGGTTACTGGCGCAGTAACCGCTCCATGCCCACCGGCGTATCCGTCGTGTACGCAGGAGACACGAGAGGGAAGTCCACATGTCGGTCCAGCCGTCTGCAGCGCGACCGACCGGGACCTCCCTCGGTGCTGCCGCGCGCGGCCGCGCGCTG
>NZ_JAXMNS010000396.1:0-3483 GCF_034670285.1 Nocardioides sp.
CTGAAGGAGAGCTTCCATGTCGCAGTACTTCCTCGCCGTCAACCACGGCCCCGCCGACGTCGCCCGCATGGCGCAGCTGAGCCCCAGCGAGATGCAGGAGATCTTCACCGCGGTCGACGCGTTCAACACCGACCTCCAGGACCAGGGCGCGTGGGTCTTCGCCGGTGGCCTCCAGCCGGCCGAGATGAGCACCGTCGTCGACAACACGGGCAGCGAGCCGATCGTCACCGACGGCCCGTATGCCGAGTCGAAGGAGTACCTGGGCGGCTTCTGGGTGATCGAGGCCGCTGACCTCGACGCGGCTCTTGCCTGGGCCACGAAGGGTTCGCGCGCGTGCGCCGGCAAGGTCGAGGTCCGCCCGTTCCAGGACGAGCCCGAGGCCTGATCCGGCACCGCTGCAGCCGACATGGAGCCGATCGAGCAGGTCTTCCGTGAGGAGCACGGCCGCGTCGTGGCTGCGCTCGTACGGCGTTTCGGCGACCTCGACGTCGCCGAGGACGCAGCCGCGGAGGCCTTGGTCGTGGCGCTGGAGAAGTGGCCGCTCGACGGCACTCCGCCCAACCCCGGCGGTTGGCTGACCACGACGGCCACCCGCAAGGCGCTCGATCGGCTGCGGCGGGAGTCGCGGCGCGAGCGCAAGCACGAGGAGGCGGCGGTGATCAGCGACTCCACCGCACACGAGCCGACCGGGGTCGTCGACGACGATCGGCTGCGGCTGATCTTCACCTGCTGCCACCCGGCGCTGGCCCCCGAGGCCCGGGTCGCCCTGACGCTGCGACTCCTGGGCGGCCTGAGCGTCGCGGAGATCGCCGCCGCCTTCCTGGTGCCGGAGACCACGATGGCCCAGCGCCTCACGCGGGCGAAGAAGAAGATCGCGGGCGCGCACATCCCGTTCCGCGTGCCCGAGGCGAGCGACCTGCCCGGCCGTCTCGACGCCGTGCTCGCGGTCGTCTACCTCGTGTTCAACGAGGGCTACCTCGCCACTTCCCCGACCGTGTCGGTGCGAGAGGACCTGTGCGCCGAGGCGATCCGGCTCGCGCGGCTCCTGCGGGCCCTCCTTCCCGAGGTTCCGGAGATCGCCGGTCTGCTCGCGCTCCTGCTGCTCACCGATGCTCGTCGCGCGGCTCGCTTCTCGTACGGCGGCGAGCTGGTCACGCTCGCCGAGCAGGACCGCTCGGCGTGGGACAGCACCCTGATCGCGGAGGGCCACGCCCTGGTGCGGGCCTGTCTGGCCCAGAACCGTCCGGGCCGCTACCAGCTGCTGGCAGCCGTCAACGCCGTCCACACCGATGCGCCGTCGATGGCCGACACCGACTGGGCCCAGATCGCCACGCTCTACGGACAGCTGGCCGCGATCGACCCGAGCCCGGTCGTCGCCCTCAACCGCGCGGTGGCGGTGGCCGAGCTCGACGGGCCGGCCGTCGGACTGGCCCTGGTCGAGGCACTCGAGCTCGAGGGCTATCACGCCTGGCACGCCACGCGCGCCGACCTGCTGCGGCGCCTGGGTCGCAGCGACGAGGCGCGGACGGCGTACGAGCGCGCGATCGCGCTGAGCGACAACCCGGGCGAGAGCGCCTACCTGGCGCGGCGCCGAGACCAGCTCGCCTGAACCGTCTGGCGACGGAAGGCGTGACAGAGTGCTGCGTGTGGGAGATCGCGCCGGTGAGCTGCTGAGGTCGCTGCGTGACCAGGGACCCCGCACCCGCACCCAGCTGGCCGAGACGCTCGGCGCCTCGCGGGCCACCATCAACGCTGAGCTGGCCACCCTCGCGGAGTCGCGGTGGGTGCAGGACGCCGCCGGACCGGTGAGCTCAGGAGGTCGCCCGTCGGCTCAGGTGCAGCTGCACGAGGAACGACGGGTGGTCGCGGTGTCGATCGGCGAGACCCGCGCCCGGGTCGCCGTCGTGCATGCCGGTCTGACGATCCTGCGTGGCTCGACCCTGCCCCTGAGCGGCCTCGCGGCGAGCGAGGTCCTCGCGTGGGTGAGCACCTCGGTGCGCGACCTGCTCGCAGACGTCGACGCCGAGGTGCCGTCGTCCGACGTGCCGCCGCTCGGCCTGACCGTTGCGGTCGACGCGGTCGGCGGACTCCAGGCCGGGGACGTCGAGGGGGCGACAGGCCGGGGACGTCGAGGGGGCGATCGGTCTCGACCAGATCGCCCACCTCACGCCCGTGCGAGCAATGGCCCGGGGTGAGGGTCATTCAGGAGCCGGCCGTGACCACCGCGACTACCTGGTCGTCCGGCTGGGGTCAGGCATCACCGCGACGACCGTGAGCGGCGGCCAGGTCGTCGAGGGGGCTGCCGCTGCCGGCGGCGAGATCGGCCACGTCCGGGTCGACGAGTTCGGCCCTGCGTGCACCTGCGGCAACAGCGGCTGTCTCGACTCCTTCGCTGCGCTACCCGCTCTGGTCGAGCAGGCCCGCGCGGCCGGCGAGTCCGGCCGCTCAGCCGACTTCGCCCGGGTGCTCGCCGAGGGCCGCTCCCTCGAGATCGGTGACGTGGTCGCGGCCGTGGCGGCCGGTGACCGGGTCGCGGTGCAGGTGGCCCGCGACGCCGGGCGTCGAGTGGGGGAGGTGCTGGCCACCCTGGTCGCCTTCGCCAACCCCGCCCAGGTCGTGCTCGGCGGGCCGGTCGCGGCGCTGGGGGACAACCTGCTCGCCGAGGTGCGCGCGGCCGTGCTGCGCAAGGCCCCGACGGCTCTGACCCACGACCTGCGGATCGACCTCAGCGGACTCGGCGAGCGTGCGGTGCTGATCGGCGCCGCTCACGCAGCCACCGAGCGCTCCTTCGGCGCCTGACACGCCTTCCGCCGCGTCGCGCGACATCACTACGAGGGGGTGTGGATCGATCCAACCCACCTCCAATACGTCAATCCCGACGTTACGGGTGTCGACACTCTCGGAACCAGCAAATTCGTCCCGGCGGGGGGAGCCGGGCGACGTGCTGATCTCCGTCGGCACCAGCGGGGTCGTCTCGGCGATCAGCCAGTCGCCGGTCGCCGACGGCTCCGGCACGGTGACCGGCTTCGCCGACGCGCAGTCGGGCTACCTGCCGATGGTCACCACCATGAACGCCGCCGGGATCCTCGACCTCCAGAGCCGCCTGCTCGGGGTCGAGCACGACGAGCTGGCGGCGCTGGCGCTCGAGGCCGCACCCGGGTCGGGCGGGCTGACCCTGCTGCCCTACTACGGCGGGGAGCGCACGCCGAACCGTCCCGACGCCGTCGGCATCTGGCACGGACTCACCGGCGCGACCACCCGCGCCGACCTCGCCCGGGCGTCGTACGAGGCCCTGCTCTGCGCCCTGGCCGACGCCGTCGACCACCACGCGGCCCACACCGGCGTCCAGCCCGAGCGGGTGCTGATGGTCGGTGGCGCCACGCGCAGCCCGGCGCTGCGCGCGCTCGCGCCGGCCGTGCTCGGTCGTCCCGTGGTGCTCCCGCCCTCGGGGGAGTACGTCGCCCTGGGCGCCGCACGCCAGGC
>NZ_JAXMNS010000397.1:0-3479 GCF_034670285.1 Nocardioides sp.
AGGCCCTTGATGGCCAGGACGGCGTAGGCCGCGCGCCCGCCTGCAGCGGTGGGGAAGGCGATCTTGCGCACGAACTGGGTGGGGCCGAGAGTGCTGCCTCCGAAGACCTCGTAGCCGCCCATGACCTCGCCGGTCGCCTTGGCCCGGAATCCGGACTTCGGCACGAGGGCGTCGATCACGGAGGTGAGGGCGTCGGCGGCGCTGAGCACGAAGCTGCCCGTGAGCGCGCTGCTGCGCACCGGGTCGCCGGAGTAGGAGACCACACGGCCGTCACGGTCCACGAGCACCGTGAGGATGCCGCCGATACCGGCGCTCACCCCGCCGAAGGTCTGCGAGAAGCTCAGGACCCTGGCCTCGACGCCGGGGAGCTCGTGGTTGCGCTCCACGCCGAGCGCCGACATGTCGGCGGTGCTCAGCCCGAAGGCGGCGCTGTTCTGGCGCAACCACCCCTTGGCGATCGCGAGGGGGTCACCCGACTGCGGCCCGGTGAGAGCACCGCCGTCGACCGCGATCGTGCGGGGCGTGCCGCTGCGGTTCCAGGTCACCGCAGCACCGGCGATGCGGGCGACGGCCCGCTTCTGCGCGGTGGTCGGTTGCAGCTTCGGCAACGCGTCACGCGAGTCGAAGGCGAGGTCGGAGAGGCGGTCACCCGCCGGAGGAACGGCGGACTCGGCTCCTCCGAGGAGTGCCGGCACGGGGTTCGGCACGGCGGAGGACTGCGCGAGCGCGTCCCCCTGGGCGAGCGTGGGAAGGGCGAGTGCGACTGCTGAAAGCACGGCAGCAGTCGAGAGTCTCGAGCGGATCACGGGGGTCACCTGTCGTCTCGGGGCTGGGGTCGGGCTGGGGTCGGGCTGGGGTCGGGCTGGGGTCGGGCTGAGGTCGGGGGGTGCAGGTGGTGCACCGGGGAGGTGAAGCCGAGGGATGAGCACCCCTCTTAGCGCTCTAACGAGGTGAGCCGCACGGGGATACGGCCGTGTTGAATACCGTCATGCTTCTTCTCGATGTCGTGCAGGTTTCGGCCGCTGTGGCAGCGACCCGGTCGCGCAAGGCGAAGGTCACCGCGATCGCGGACCTGCTCCGGCGAGCACGCGAGGACACCGCCTCGCTGGAGACCGTCGTCGCCTACGTCGGCGGGTCCCTGCGGCAGCGGCGCACCGGACTGGGGTACCGGGGCCTGTCACACCTGCCGGAGCCGGCCGCGGCAGCCACGCTCACCGTCGAGACGGTCGACGCGGCCTTCGAGTCCTTGGCCGCCCTGTCCGGGCCCGGATCGCAGGCTGCCCGATCCGCAGCCGTCGCGGCGCTCTTCGGGGCCGCGACCCACGTCGAGCAGCCCTGGCTCCGTGCCCTGGTGACCGGCGAGGTGCGGCAGGGAGCATCCGACGCCCTCGTGCAGGAGGCGGTCGCGGTCGTCGCCGACGTGCCGGTGGCCGCCGTACGACGCGCAGCGATGCTCGCCGGATCGACGCTCCCGGTCGTGCGGCCCGCGTTCGAGGGTGGCGTCGAGGCGCTCGCGACGATCCGGCTCGAGGTCGGGCGCCCCGTCCTCCCGATGCTGGCCTCGTCAGCGACCACGGTCGCCGAGGCGCTGGCGAAGATCGCTGTCGAAGCGGGCGCTGCGTCGATCGACACCAAGCTCGACGGCATCCGCATCCAGGTGCACCGCCAGGACGACGACGTGCTCGTGGTGACACGCAGCCTCGACGACATCACCGACCGGCTGCCGGAGGTCGTGGCGCTCGCGCGCAGCCTGGACGCGGAGTCGTTCGTCCTGGACGGCGAAGCGCTGGCGCTGGGCCCTGACGGTCGCCCACGACCCTTCCAGGAGACGTCGTCCCGCACCGGCACCCACGGCGGCGACTCCGACGTCGCCGTGACGCCGTACTTCTTCGACGTACTGCACCTCGACGGTCGCGACCTGCTCGACTCCCCCGGCCACGAGCGCGATGCCGCCCTGGAGGCGCTGGTGCCGGTCGAGCACCGCGTCGCGCGTCTGATCACCTCCGACCCTGCTGCGGCCGAGGCGTTCGCGAGCGAGGCCGTGCGGGCCGGTCACGAGGGCGTCGTGGTGAAGGACCGCTCCGCGCCGTACGCCGCCGGTCGCCGCGGCGCCGCGTGGGTGAAGGTGAAGCCGGTGCACACCCTCGACCTCGTCGTGCTCGCCGTCGAGTGGGGCTCGGGGCGCCGCAAGGGGTGGCTGTCCAACATCCACCTCGGCGCGAGGGACCCGGAGCGGCCGGGTGAGTTCGTGATGCTCGGCAAGACGTTCAAGGGGATGACCGACGAGATCCTCGCCTGGCAGACCGAACGGTTCCAGGAGCTCGAGACGTCGCGCAACGACTGGGTCGTCAGCGTGCGACCGGAGCAGGTCGTCGAGATCGCCTTCGACGGTGTGCAGCGCTCGACCCGTTACCCCGGCGGCGTCGCGCTGCGCTTCGCGCGGGTGATCCGGTACCGCGACGACAAGCGGGCGGACGAGGCGGACACGATCGAGAGTGTGCGGTCGCTGCTCTAGCCGGGGCCGTGCGGTTCATCCTCAGATTGGAGACCGGCGAGCCAGTCGTGAACGGAGTCGACCCGTACGACCGCGGGATGGAAGTGGAAGACACTCTCGTGACGCATCTCCCCCACGACGACGAGGTGGGCCAGGTCCCCCCGGCACGCGCGCGCCAGCGCCGCACCCAGCTCGGCGAAGACGCCCCGCCCTTCGTGCTCGGACGCCACGACAAGAACCGCGTCGGCACTCAAGACGGCTTCGAGGTCTTGAGCGGCAATCGCGCCGGCCCCGACGGGGTACTTGCCGTAATCGACCAGTGCGGTGTCGCGTGTCCAGTCCGGGGTCAACTGGTGCCCGGCTGCAACCACGACTGACTGGACCTCCCGCACGCGCTGGAGGTCAGCAATCGGTCCCGCCACGTAGATCCTCACAGTTGCTGAGACTGCCAGGCATCCGCGCGTCGGCCTAGGTCCGTTGTGGTGGGTCTGGTGGTTCTCGGTGGGCCAGGGCGTGGTGTCGGGGGCACAGGAGCTGGGCGTGGTGGGTGTTGGTGGTCCCGCCGGTGGCCCAGGGGGTGGTGTGGTGGACGTGGCACAGCCACGCCGGGGTGTCGCACGCTGGTGCTTGGCAGTGCTTCTGCGCCAGCCCGATCGCGAGGCGCTGGGTCTTGGTGTGGAAACGGTTCTTGCGACCGAGGTCGAGGACTTGCGAGGTGCCGTTGAGGACTGCGGGGATGATTCCGGCCTCGCACGCCAACCTGCGCGCGGTGCCGGCGGTGATCATGGTGCCGGTGTCGAGGGCTGCTGCCTTGATCCCGCCCAGGAGCGTGGCGAGCTCGACGGTGACGACCACGGTCGCGCTCGTGCCACCGGCATGGGGGACCTCGTCGATCGGGTAGCGCTCGATGAACTCGCAGAACGCCTCACCTGCCCGCTCAGGCGAAGGGCGGTGGTGGTCGTAGACGCCACCTTGGGAGCGCACG
>NZ_JAXMNS010000398.1:0-3463 GCF_034670285.1 Nocardioides sp.
TGCCGTTGCCGTTGCCGTTGCCGTTGCCACCGTCGTCGGGTGCACCGGCGGTCGGGATCTCGATCTCGGGGGTGATCTGGTTGGGGTCGGTGATGCCGCCGCCACCCTGAGGGATGCACTGGCTGAAGTCCGAGCACGCCACGAGGCGGAAGCGCAGCTGCGCCTGGCGCTCGACGGTGTCGATCAGGTCACGACGCTGGTCGCCGGGGATCTCGACGGAGATGATCGAGCCACCCTGGGTGGTCACCGCGGCTTCGGCGACACCCGAGCCGTTGACACGGTTGTCGATGATGTCGCGGGCCTCGTCGAGGTTCTCCTGGCTGGGGTTGCCCTTGGCCTGCAGCGTGATCCGCGTGCCGCCCTCGAGGTCGAGGCCGAGCTGCGGCGTCCACGTGCCGGTCAGCGCGACGAGCCCGAAGGAGATCGCCACCCCGAGGAAGAAGATGACCAGGGTGCGCCCTGGCCGCTGCTGCTTCTTGGCCATCTCAGATCTCCTCTGCGTCCGAGCGCGAGGGCGCTTCGGCGTCATCGTCGCTCGGGGCTGCGGGGGGTACGACGCTGCCGACGGCACCGCGGACGACCGAGACGGTCGTGCCCGGGGCGATCTCGAGCTCGATCCGGTCGTCGTCGAGCCCGCGCAGGATGCCGAAGATCCCGGAGGTCAGCATGATCTGGTCGCCGACGTTCAGACTCTCCTGCATCGCGAGCTGCTGCTTCTGCCGGCGGACGTTCGGCCGGATGAGCAGCAGCCAGAACACAGCAGCGATGGCAGCGAAGAACAACAGCTGGGCAAGCCAGTCCACGAAAAAGACCTCTCAACATCGAGTAGGGAGCACGTGCGGCGCCGGGGGCAGCACGGACTCCTGTCCGGCCGGGATCCCGACCGACGCGCCAGTGTAGTCATGCGACGGTCCTGCTCCGGCAATCCCCGTCCAATCACCCCGCACGACTCGTGCGCGGCAACCAAGAGGGACAACTACGGAGCCTCGAAGAGAGTTCCCTCGACAGGAGGATCGTTCGGTGGCTTCAGCCCGAGGTGCGCCCAGGCGGCCGGGGTGGCGATCCGTCCACGCGGCGTGCGGGCGAGGAAGCCGAGGCGCACCAGGAAGGGCTCGGCGACCTCCTCGACGGTCTCCCGCTCCTCCCCGACGGCGACGGCGAGCGTCGAGACCCCCACCGGTCCCCCGCCGAAACGGCGACACAGCACGTCGATGACGCCGCGGTCGAGCCGGTCGAGCCCGAGCCGGTCGACCTCGTAGAGGTCGAGCGTGGCGTGGGCGACGTCCAGGGTGACCACCCCGTCGGCCCGCACCTGGGCGTAGTCGCGCACGCGGCGCAGGAGCCGGTTGGCGATGCGGGGAGTGCCCCGCGAGCGTGAGGCGATCTCGGCGGCGCCGTCACCGGTCAGCTCGACGCCGAGCAGCCCGGCCGAGCGGTGGACGATGAGGTCGAGCTCGGCGGGGTCGTAGAACTCGAGGTGCCCGGTGAAGCCGAACCGGTCACGCAGCGGCCCGGGAAGCAGCCCCGCGCGGGTGGTGGCCCCGACGAGGGTGAAGGGCGGGATCTCGAGTGGGATGGCGGTCGCACCGGGGCCCTTGCCGATGACGACGTCGACGCGGAAGTCCTCCATGGCGAGGTAGAGCATCTCCTCGGCCGGTCGCGACATCCGGTGGATCTCGTCGATGAACAGCACGTCGCCCTCGTTGAGCCCCGAGAGGATCGCGGCCAGGTCGCCGGCGTGGGTGATGGCCGGACCGCTGGTCAGACGCAACGGCGCCGACATCTCGGCGGCGATGATCATCGCCAGGGTGGTCTTGCCCAGCCCGGGAGGCCCCGAGAGGAGCACGTGGTCGGGCGCGCGCCCGCGCTGACGCGCCGCCTCGAGCACCAGCCCGAGCTGCTCGCGCACCCGCACCTGCCCGACGACCTCGTCGAGCGTGCGAGGTCGGAGCGCGGCCTCGATCGCCCGCTCGTCACCGTCGGCCTCAGCGGTCGTCAGCGAGCTGAGGTGCTCCTGCTCGGCCCGAGCAAGAGGGTCGAGCGGGTCGAGTGGGTCGACGTCGCTGCCGTGATCGAGGTCGTCGTGGGACTCGCGCACGACTCAGGCCCTCGACAGCGTGGCAAGGGCGGCACGCAGCAGCGTGCCGACGTCCGGGAGGTCGCCGGCCTGCGGGGCGACGGCGTCCACGGCCTTCTCGGCCTCACGGGTCGACCAGCCGAGACCGACCAGTCCCCCGTGCACCTGGTCGCGCCAGGCCTGCTCGGGCGACGGCAGCGAGGCAGCGGCAGCGCGGCCGCTGGTGGGCGCACCGATGCGGTCCTTGAGCTCGAGGATGATGCGTTGCGCGCCCTTCTGCCCGATGCCCGGCACACGGGTGAGGGTCTTGACGTCGTCGCCGGCGATCGCGCGGCGCAGGTCGTCGGGGCTGAGCACGGCGGTGATGGCCTGCGCGACCTTCGGGCCGACGCCCGACGCGGTCTGGACGAGCTCGAAGATGGCCTTCTCGTCGTCGTCCACGAAGCCGAACAGGGTGAGGGAGTCCTCGCGCACGACCATGCTCGTCGGCAACGTGGCCGGTTGGCCCTGGCGCAGCGTGGCAAGCGTGCCGGGCGTGCACATGAGCTCGAGCCCGACTCCCCCGACCTCCAGGACGGCGCTGGACAGCGTCACCTCGGCGACCTGGCCACGGACGAACGCGATCATCGAACTCTCCTTGCTGCTGCGGTGCGGGCGGACGCCGCCGCGGCCTCGAGCCGCGCCTGGGCGCCGCCGCGCCAGATGTGGGTGATCGCCAGCGCCAGCGCGTCGGCGGCGTCGGCAGGCTTGGGTGGGGCGGTCAGGCGCAGGATGCGGGTGACCATCGCACCGACCTGCGCCTTGTCGGCTCGGCCGCTGCCGGTGACAGCGGCCTTGACCTCGCTGGGGGTGTGCAGCGCGACCGGGAGTCCTCGGCGCGCGGCGCACACGAGGGCGACTCCGCTGGCCTGGGCGGTGCCCATGATCGTGCTGACGTCGGAGCGGGCGAAGACCCGCTCGACGGCCACGGCGTCGGGTCGGTGCTCGTCGAGCCAGGCGTCGATGCCCTTCTCGATCGTGACGAGGCGCTGCGCCACCGGCAGGTCGGAGGAGGTGCGGATGACGTTGACGTCCACGAGCGTCAGCGGTCGCCCCACGCTGCCGTCGACCACCCCCATGCCACAGCGGGTGAGGCCGGGGTCGATGCCCAGCACGCGCACGTCGTACCTCCTCGCGAGGGCCACCGCGGCCCGTCGAACGTATGTTCGGCACCCACGCTAACGGCGCACTCCGATCTTGCGGTCCCCGACACGCGGGCCGGGGCGAGACCGGCTTCGATGGCGGGAGGTTTTGCCGGGAGTTTCACCACTCAAGTGGTGAAACTGCCGCGGACGGAGGCGCCTACTCCTCGTCGCCGTCGTCGAGCTGTGCCATCACGTCATCGGA
>NZ_JAXMNS010000399.1:0-3437 GCF_034670285.1 Nocardioides sp.
CTGCTGCTTCGCCCGTTCCTCCACCCTCGAAGGGCTGTCACTCGGTGTTCTCACCTCTCGCACGGCGCCGCGGCTCGTCCGCTGCCGCACTTCTCGGTCTGGTGGCCGGCGCTCTCGCCGTCACCGCCACTGCCACACCGGCCTCGGCTCAGCCCGCGGTCGCCTCATCCGTCTTCATCAACGAGATCCACTACGACAACACCAGCACCGACGTCGGAGAGTTCGTCGAGATCGCCAACCCCTCGGGTCAGGACCTGACCGGCTGGAGCATCGTGCTCTACAACGGCAACGGCGGTGCGGTCTACGGACCTTCGACGAACCTGACCGGCTCCGACCAGGTCCAGTCCTTCGCCATCAGCGGCATTCAGAACGGGTCGCCGGACGGGGTGGCGCTGGCCGACGCGAGCGGCGCCCTGGTGCAGTTCCTCTCCTACGGCGGATCGTTCGCCGGCGTGGGTGGCGCCGCGGACGGCGTGACCAGCACCGACATCGGCGTGGTCGAGAGCAGCACCACGTTGGCCGGCGAGTCTCTGCAGCTCACGGGCACGGGCGCGACGTACGGCGACTTCACCTGGACCGGGCCCGTCGCCGAGAGCCCCGGCGCGATCAACACGGGTCAGACCTTCACCGGCACCAGTGGCCCGGCTCAGCCGGTTGCTGACTGTGGCGCGGACGCGCTGGCCGTCGACACCGACGCCAGCGGCTCCCGCGAGGTCTCGGCGACGGACGCCGACAGCCGGATCGTGAGTGCGGGGATCACCTCCGCCGACGTCGTGGGCATCACGCTCGACGGCTTCACGCCGTCCACCGCTGACGGCGAACCCGGCACCGCGACCCTCAACGTCGACAGCACCACGCCTGACGGCACCTACGAGGTGGAGGTCGAGCTCGGCACCGACGACGCTCCGGCCCAGACCGCGACCTGCACACTCACCGTCGTGGTCAGCGACCAGGACGCGGTCACCCTGATCAGCACGATCCAGGGTGACGGCGATTCCTCCCCGCTCGTCGGGGAGCGGGTGAACGTCGAGGCGGTCGTGACCTCGGTGATCACCTCCAACGACGTCACCGACGGCTTCTTCCTCCAAGAGGAGGACGTCGACTCAGACGACAACTCGACGACGTCCGAGGGCCTCTACGTCTTCTGCCGCAACGACTGCCCCGAGGGCTTGACCGCCGGGGACCGGATGCGGGTCTCCGGTGAGGTCGCGGAGACCTTCGGCACGACCCAGATCGATGCCGCTTTCGGCGATGGGGCCTTCGAGCTCCTCGGCACCGACACCCTGCCGACCCCGGCGATCGTCTCGCTGCCGGCAGACGCCTCGACCGAGGAGTCCGCGACGTTCGAGAACGTCGAGGGCATGCGCACCTCGATCTCGACCACGCTCGCGGTCAGCGAGTACTTCAACCAGGCGCGCTTCGGTGAGATCGTGCTCACCGCCGTCGAGCGGGACTACCAGTTCACCCAGACCAACGAGCCCAGCGTGGCCGGCTACGAGGCCTTCCTGGCCGACCTGGCCACGCGCCAGATCGTCCTGGACGACGACAGCAACAGCCAGAACGCTGCGACCTCCGGCCCCCTGGACAACGAGCCGTACTACTACCCGACCCCGGGGCTCAGCACGGGCAACTACTTCCGCGGCGGCGACACGATCACCGACCTGACCGGCGTCATGGAGTACGCCTTCGGGGCCTGGAAGCTGCGCCCGGTGGCGGGCGCGGACTACTCGTTCGAGTCGGCCAACCCCCGTCCGGTCGCACCGGAGGAGGTCGGCGGTCGCCTGAAGGTGGCCAGCTTCAACGTCCTGAACTACTTCGCGACCATCGACGAGACCTCGTCGAACAGCTCGGGCCCGTGTGGACCGGACGGGACCGACGACTGCCGCGGCGCCGACTCGGAGTCCGAGCGGGAGCGTCAGCTGGACAAGATCGTGGCCGCGCTGAAGACCATCGACGCCGACGTCTTCGGCCTCATCGAGATCCAGAACGACCAGGGTCTTGCCACGCAGCAGATCGTCGACGCGCTCAACGCCGCCACGGCACCGGGCGCCTACGACTCCATCGACACCGGCTTCATCGGCACCGACGCCATCAAGCAGGCGTTCGTCTACGACACCACCACGGTCTCCCCGGTCGGAGAATTCGACCTGCTGACCTCGGCGGACGACGCCAGGTTCGACGACGGCCGCAACCGGCCGGCGCTGATCCAGACCTTCGAGGAGAACGCGACCGACGAGCGCGTCACCATCGCGGTCAACCACCTGAAGAGCAAGGGCTCGAGCTGCGGCACGGGCGATGACTCGCCCGCTGACGGGTCCGGCAACTGCGACGGAACCCGGACCGCGGCCGCCGAGGCGCTGGCCGACTTCCTGGCCACCGACCCCACCGGCAGCGGCGACCCCGACTTCCTGGTCATTGGCGACCTGAACTCCTACTCGCAGGAGCGCCCGATCACCGCGCTCGAGGACGAGGGCTTCGTCGACCTGCTCGAGCAGTTCGAGGGCCTCGAGTCCTACGGCTACCTGTTCGACGGCCTGCTCGGTCATCTCGACCACGCCCTGGCCACTGCGAGCCTGCAGGACCAGGTCACCGGGGCCGGTGGCTGGAAGATCAACGCCGACGAGAACCCGCTCTTCGACTACAACGACGACGTGCGTGACGCGGGGGAGGCGACGTTCGAGCGCGAGTCCTCGGCGCTGGCCCTCTACGAGCCGAACGCCTACCGCTCCTCCGACCACGACCCGGTGGTCGTCGGTCTCGACCTCGGTGTGACGCCCACCCCGACTCCGACTCCGACGCCCACCCCGACCCCGACGCCGACCCCGACCCCGACCCCGACTCCGGCGCCCTCGACGGTCTCGGCCAGCGTGGCCTCGGCGAAGGTCCCCGTGCTCACCGGGACGACGGTCGCGGTGTCGGTCAGTGCTGACGACACCACGCCCACGGGCCAGGTCGAGCTGAGCCTCGACGGCGAGAAGCTCAACGACGCCACGTTGAGCGACGGCACGGTCGTGGTGCCGACCGGTCGCTTCCAGGAGACCGGCATCTACACCCTCGACGTCAGCTACCTCGGCGACGACGCGGTCGCGCCGAGCGGCACGACGGTGAAGGTGAAGGTCGTGAAGCAGGAGCCGAACCTGAAGGTGCGTGCTCCGAAGAAGGCCGACCGAGGTGACCGCCCCGTCATCAGGGTCGCGCTGAAGGCCATCAACGCCACGGTCACTGGCGACGTCCTCTTCAAGTACGGCGGTGAGAAGGTCTTCAAGACGCTCACCGAGGGCACGACCAGGCTGAAGCTCGACCGACTGACGAAGAAGAAGACCAAGGTCAAGGTCGTCTACCAGGGCGATGGCTCGCTCTTCACCCGGGTGAAGAAGCGCGTCACGATCAAGGTCGGTTAGTCGTAGCACCCAGCACACGCCCTCTGCCGGAGCAGG
>NZ_JAXMNS010000400.1:0-3418 GCF_034670285.1 Nocardioides sp.
GTCGCCGGCGTCGACCGCGGCGCGGTACTCGATGCCGGTGCCGACCAGCGGGCTGTCGCTCTTGATGAGCGGGACGGCCTGGCGCTGCATGTTGGCGCCCATGAGCGCGCGGTTGGCGTCGTCGTGCTCGAGGAACGGGATCAGCGCGGTGGCGACCGAGACCATCTGGCGCGGCGAGACGTCCATGTAGTCGACCTCGGCGGCGAGGATCTCGGAGACCTCACCGTCGCGCTGACGGACCAGCACGCGCTCCTCGCGGAACTTCATGTTGTCGTCGAGCAGGGCGTTGGCCTGCGCGATGACGAAGCGGTCCTCGTCGTCGGCGGTGAGGTAGTCGATCTTGTCGGTGACGGTGCCGTTCTCGACCTTGCGGTAGGGCGTCTCGACGAAGCCGAACGGGTTGATCCGGCCGTAGGAGGCCAGCGAACCGATCAGACCGATGTTGGGACCCTCAGGGGTCTCGATCGGGCACATGCGGCCGTAGTGCGACGGGTGGACGTCACGGACCTCCATGCCGGCGCGGTCACGGGAGAGACCACCCGGTCCGAGCGCCGAGAGGCGACGCTTGTGCGTCAGGCCGGCGATCGGGTTGGTCTGGTCCATGAACTGGCTGAGCTGGGAGGTTCCGAAGAACTCCTTCAGCGCCGCCACGACGGGACGGATGTTGATCAAGGACTGCGGCGTGATCGCCTCGACGTCCTGAGTCGTCATCCGCTCGCGCACGACGCGCTCCATGCGGGCCAGACCCGTGCGGAGCTGGTTCTGGATGAGCTCGCCGACGGTGCGCATCCGGCGGTTGCCGAAGTGGTCGATGTCGTCGGGGCTGACGTCGATCATGCCCTGGGGCGCCTCGACCTCCTCACGACCGTCGTGCAGGACGACGATGTAGCGGATCGCGGCGACGACGTCGGAGATCGTGAGCGTCTGGTGGTCGAAGGCCTCGACCAGACCGAGCTTCTTGTTGATCTTGTAGCGACCGACCTTGGCCAGGTCGTAGCGCTTGGGGTTGAAGTAGTAGTTCTTCAACAGCGTCAGCGCGGCCTCACGGGTCGGCGGTTCGCCGGGACGAAGCTTGCGGTAGATGTCGAGCAGCGCGTCGTCGGGACCCTGGGTGTGGTCCTTCTCCTCGGTGAGCTGGATCGACTCGTACTGACGCAGCTCGGTCATCACGGCGTCGTAGTCGTACTCCTCGCCGATGTCCTCGGCGACGGCCTGGAGGGCCTTAAGCAGGACGGTGATGTTCTGCTTGCGCTTGCGGTCGAGACGGACGCCGACGAGGTCGCGCTTGTCGATCTCGAACTCGAGCCAGGCGCCACGCGAGGGGATCAGCCGCGAGGTGTAGATGTCCTTGTCGGACGTCTTGTCGGCCGTGCGCTCGAAGTAGACGCCCGGGCTGCGAACCAGCTGGGAGACGACGACGCGCTCGGTGCCGTTGATGACGAAGGTGCCCTTGGGCGTCATGAGCGGGAAGTCGCCCATGAAGACCGTCTGGCCCTTGATCTCACCGGTGTCGTTGTTGGTGAACTCCGCCGAGACGTAGAGCGGAGCGGAGTAGGTGAAGTCCTTCTCCTTGCACTCGTCGACGGTGTACTTGGGGTCGTAGAAGACCGGGTTCTCGAACGAGAGCGACATCGTCTCGGAGAAGTCCTCGATCGGCGAGATCTCCTCGAAGATCTCGGTCAGACCGGACTTGCTGGACACGTCCTCACCGTTGGCGAGACGACGCTCGACGACGGCGTTCCACTTCTCGTTGCCGACGAGCCAGTCGAAGCTGTCGGTCTGGAGAGCGAGGAGCTGAGGAACCTCGAGAGGCTCATCGATCTTCGCGAAGCTGATGCGACGCGAGGATGAGACGCTGCTAGGGCTGGTGGGGCGGGTGGATGCAGAGGTGCTGCGCGCGGCCAAGAGACGTCCTTCGACAGAAACGCTGGTGGAGAGCGCCCGGCCACCACCGCATCAACCACCGGGCAGGTTGAGGAGTATCTGAGGGCAGGCGCAAGGCGCCACGTTACCTCAGTTGGGGGCGCGACTCAACCCCAGCCTGCGAGTGTCGTTGCGAATCCGAGCGACCGTCCGGTCGTTCGTCATCGTGACGTCATCGTGCGTTGCGAAGATGATGAACCCGAGGGCGGCCCGCGGTCAAGCACCTCGGGCCGGGCGCGTCTAGTCGCAGGTGCTGCCGGCGCCCGACAGCACGCAGTCGACGAGCCACTCCCCGTCGATGTCGCGCATGCGCAGCGTCGCCTGGTCCTTGTAGATCTCCGGCGTCGTCTGCTGCTTGTTGGTCGTGGGGCGGTCGACGAAGAGCAGGATGTCGACGAGGCCCGGGCCGGTGCGCACGATCCCGGAGGTCTTCACGTCGACGGTCACCACCGTCTCGGTCGAGGGCGCGTTCACCGCGATGACGCTGGCGAAGAGCTGCTCGTACTCCTCGGCGTAGTCGGGCGTCATGTAGCTCAGCGCCGCCTGCTTGCCCTGCTCGAGCTGGCGGTAGTCGTAGGACAGCACCGGCACGACCGCGGCCTCCGCGGCTGCGCGCGCCGCCGCCACCTCGCGGGCGTCGGGCAGTGCACCGTCGGCGTTGTCGCCTCCCCCGTCGGAGCCGAGGCCCCCGAGGGTCAGGGTGAGGACGGTCGCGATCACGGTGATCACGGCGACCACGCCGAGGGCGACGGTGACGATGAGGGCGCGGCTCGCCGGAGCGTCCGGCGCCTTCTCGCTGGTCGGCTTGGTCGGCTCGGTCGGCTGGGACACCTCGGTCGCCTTCGCCGGCTCCGCGATGCCAGAGGTCGGCTCGTCAGCGGGGCTGCTGTCGTCGGTGCCGTCGAGGTCCCCGTCGAGGTCCCCGTCGAGGTCGCCGTCGGGATCCTGCGCGGCGAGCTCGGCGTCGTGGACGCGGCGACGCTCGTCGTCGAGCAGCACCTCGGCCGCCTTGTTGAGCAACCTGAAACGTCGATCGGTCGGATCGAGATCCGAGACCCCGGCCTTCCAGGCCGCCCGGATCTCAGCGGTGTCGGCGTCGGGCTCGACGCCGAGGACGTCGTACCAGCTCGGCGTCATCAGCCCTCTCCCTCGCTCGGGGTGGGTTCAGTGGGCCCAGTGGACTCAGTGGGCTCAGCGGGATCCGTCAGCCCCTCGGTCGGGTCGACGACCTCGCTGCTCAGCGGCGAGAAGTCGTCGACGAGCCACTCGTCGTCGCTCCTGACGAGCTGGACCTGGAACCGGAACGGTTGCGGCTCGAACTCGATGCGGTCCTCGTCGGTCGCCTCGGCGCTGCTGTCGGGGTAGGAGCCGTTCAGGACGCCGGCCACCAGGACCGTGGCGTTGTCGGCGTCGACGCTCTCGACGCCTGTCGCGTAGAGGTCGACGGTCCGGGCGTAGCCGGCCTGCGACACGGTCTGCTCGGCCAGGGAGAGGT
>NZ_JAXMNS010000401.1:0-3408 GCF_034670285.1 Nocardioides sp.
CTGGACCGACGACCTCTCCTCGCGCATCGACGAGCTGCACGGCCTCGTGCACAACGCCGGCGTGATGGTGCCCGAGCGCACCGAGAGCGCGCAGGGCCACGAGATGGCGCTCGCCGTGCACGTGCTCGGGCCCCACCTGATGATCGAGCGGCTGCTGCCGGTCCTCGGCGCAGGAGCGGGCGGCACGGTGGTGATCATGTCGTCGGGCGGCATGTACTCCGCGGGGCTGCGCTCGACCCCCGACGAGATCGAGTACCGCGACGGCGACTACGACGGCGTCCGCGGCTACGCCCGCACCAAGCGCATGCAGGTCGTGCTCGCCAACGCCTGGAGCCGCCGCCTGCGCGGGGGCCAGGTCGCGATCGAGAGCACCCACCCCGGCTGGGTCAAGACCCCCGGCGTCTCCGACAGCCTCCCCGGCTTCGACAAGGTGCTCGGACGCCTGCTGCGCCGTCCCGACTCCGGTGCGGACACGTCCGTCTGGCTGGTCGCGACCCGCCCGGACTCCACCGGAACCCACCACTTCTGGCACGACCGCGCCACCCGGCCCACGACGTACCCCTTCCAGCGCAAGCAGGACCCCGCCGCCGAGCGCGCCTTCCTCGACTACGTCGCCGGCGCCACCGACACCGTGTGGAACGAGTCATGAGTAGCCCGCACGCCCCGATGCCGGGCGCCGAGGGCCTCGCCGAGCCGCTGCGCTCGCGGTGGAGCCCGAGCGTCTTCGACGCCGACCACGTGCTCGCCGACAGCGACATCGAGACCTTGCTGAGCGCTGCGCAGTGGGCGCCGAGCGCCGGCAACAGCCAGCCCTGGGGGTACGTCGTCGTTCCGCGCGGCACCGAGGCGCACACCGCCTTCATCGCCCACCTGAGCCGCGGCAACGCCGGCTGGGTGCCGCGGGCCTCGCTGATCCTGGTCGCCGGCACCCAGGTCGGCCCCGCGCCCGACGGTCGCGGACCCAAGAGTGCCGACTACGCCCGCCACGACCTCGGGCAGGCCTCGGCCCACATCACCCTCCAGGCCCGCTCGATGGGGCTGCACGCCCACCAGTTCGCCGGCTTCGACCACGCGAGCGCCGCCGCCGAGCTGGGCGTGCCCGACCACGTCGCCCTGATGACGGGGATCGCCATCGGCGTCCACCTCGAGCCCGGCGACCCGCGCCTCGAGGAGGTCAGCGCCGACGACCGCGCCCGCGAGGAGCGACCGCGTGAGCGCAAGCCGCTGGCCGAGATCGCCTTCGCCAGCCGCTGGAGCCAGGCCTGGTCGGCCTCGGACCGCTCATGAAGTGCCTGGCAGACTCCACGCCATGACGACGCTCGCCGACTTCCAGGCCCTCGGGCTCGACGGCCAGGAGGTGGACCTCGCCGACTACCTCGGCAAGGTCGTCCTGGTCGTCAACACCGCCTCGCAGTGCGGGCTCACGCCGCAGTACGAAGGCCTCCAGGCCCTCCACGAGCAGTACGGCGAGCGCGGCCTGGCCGTGCTCGGCTTCCCGTGCAACCAGTTCGGCGCGCAGGAGCCCGGCGACGAGGCCGAGATCGGCGCGTTCTGCGAGAAGAACTACGGCGTCACCTTCGCGATGATGAGCAAGGTCGACGTCAACGGCGTCAACGCCCACCCGCTCTTCGACTGGCTCCGCTCGGAGCAGTCGGCGACGCCCGACGCGCCGATCGCCTGGAACTTCGCCAAGTTCCTCATCGGCTCCGACGGAGCCGTCGTCGCCGACTACGCCCCCACCGTGGCCCCGGCCGACCTGGCCGCCGACATCGAGAAGGCCCTCGACTGATGACCACCTTCACTGCCTCCACGACCGCCGAGGCCGTCGTCCCCGTCGCGCGCGAGCGGGTCTGGGAGGTCCTCATCGACCCCGACCTGGTCGCCCGCTTCACGCCGTTCGTCTCCTCCATCGAGGAGAAGGACGGCGACTGGATCTGGACGCTCTCGGGGCTCAAGGTCGCCGGCAAGGGCTTCGGCGCGACCTTCACCGAGAAGATGACGCTCGACGAGGGCCGTCGCATCGAGTTCACCCACGACCCGCCGTCCGACTCGCACGAGCGCGCCGGGGTGCACGGGTGGTACGACCTCTCCGACCACGGCGTCTCAGGCGACAGCGTGCTGCTGAAGACGAGCCTCGAGATCTGCGTCGACCTCCCGCTGCCCAAGCTCTCGGGCGGGGCCGTGCGCTCGACGATGAAGGGCGTGATGGCGCAGATGGGCGACCGGTTCTCCAAGAACCTGCTCAACCACCTCGGCGTCTCCTGAGTCCTTTGTTACTTGCTCGTCACCGGGCTTCGGGTCGAAGGTGAGCAGATGGGCCGCTCAGCAACTCCTTCGTCGTACTCGATCACCATGCGCCTCCACACGGTGCCCGACCACGCGGTGGTGGGCTCGGTGGCCACCGCGATCGCTGCGGCCGGGGGCATCGTCACCGCCATCGACGTGGCGGAGTCCAGCCACGACAAGCTGGTGCTCGACGTCACCTGCTCGGCCGGCGACGCCGAGCACTCCGAGGCTCTCGTCGTGGCAGCCGACGCCGTCGAGGGCGTCGAGGTCTACAAGGTCAGCGACCGCACCTTCCTGCTCCACATCGGCGGCAAGATCGAGGTCGCCTCGAAGGTGCCGCTGAAGAACCGCGACGACCTCTCGATGGCCTACACCCCGGGTGTCGGGCGGGTCAGCCTGGCGCTCGCCGAGAACCCTGAGGACATCCCGCGGCTGACGATCAAGGGCAACTCGGTGGCCGTGGTCACCGACGGCTCGGCCGTCCTGGGCCTCGGCAACATCGGCCCCGGTGCCGCGCTGCCCGTGATGGAGGGCAAGGCCGCGCTGTTCAAGCGGTTCGCCGACATCGACGCCTGGCCCATCTGCCTGGCCTCGCAGGACACCGACGAGATCGTGCGGGCGGTGGAGATGATCGCCCCGGGCTTCGGTGGCATCAACCTCGAGGACATCGCCGCGCCTCGCTGCTTCGAGATCGAGCGCCGCCTGCGCGAGAGCCTCGACATCCCGGTCTTCCACGACGACCAGCACGGCGATCGTCGTCCTCGCCGCGCTCACCAACGCGCTGCGGGTCGTGCACAAGGACCTCACCGCTGCCCGCGTCGTGGTCGCCGGTGCTGGTGCCGCCGGCTCAGCGATCGTGACCCTGCTGCTCGCCGCCGGCGTGCCCGACGTCGTCGTGTGGGACCGCGAGGGCTGCCTGGCCGCGAGCATGACGGACCTCCCGCCGGCCAAGGCCACCCTCGCCGCGGCCACCAACCCGCGAGGGATCACCGGCGACCTGCACACCGGACTCCTCGGCGCGGACGTCTTCATCGGCGTCAGCGCCCCCAACATCCTCGACCCCGAGTGGATCAAGGACATGGCCGACCGGGCGATCGTCTTCGCCCTGGCCAACCCGGACCC
>NZ_JAXMNS010000402.1:0-3398 GCF_034670285.1 Nocardioides sp.
GCCCCTCCGCACGCCGCTCCCCACACCGCCGGCGCTGCCGTCGACGTCGTCCTGACCACTCCCGAGGGCGTGGTGCTCGACGTCGGGTGCCCCATCGACTCGACGCCCGAGGAGAGCGCGGGCCGGTGCTACACCGACCACCCCGACGTCACCGGCGAGGCACTGCTGCTGCGGCGCACGCTCATCGGAGCGCTCACCGGTGCCGGACTGGTCAACTACCCGACGGAGTGGTGGCACTGGTCGTACGGCGACCGCTACTGGGCCAGGACCACCGGGGCGCCGCACGCGCTCTTCGAGGCGCACGGGCCGCCGTCCGCCTGATGCCTGCGCACCCGCCTGCGCACCCGCCTGGGCACCCGCCTGGGCACCCGCCTGCGACCAACGGGTGTCCCGATCTCGCCGCAATCGCGGTAACTTGCGCACTGTGGACCTGATCCCGAAACCCGACCAGGTGGTCTCGGCCGCCAGCAACGTCGCGCACAAGGTGTTCTACGGCGGTCTCGCAGACCTCCGCCCGATGCCGCGCACCCTCATCGACGACGGCACGCTGCGCGAGGTCTACCACTACCGACCGGCCGCGAAGGTCCTCGAGCAGGGCGACCCCGTGCTGCTCGTGACTCCTCTGGCCGCCCCGGCGCTCTGCTTCGACCTGCGCCGCGGATGCTCACTGGTCGAGCACCTCGTGAGCGAGGGCCGTCCGACCTATCTCGTGGAGTACGGCCAGGTCTCGTTCAAGGACCGCAACCTGGGCATGGAGCACTGGATCGAGGAGGTGCTGCCGACCGCGATCCGTGAGGTCTCGGCCCACGCCGGAGGCCGACCCGTGCACGTCATCGGCTGGAGCCTGGGCGGGATCTTCTCGCTGCTCGCCGCCGCCGACAACACCGATCTGCCGATCGGGTCCCTCAGCATCGTCGGCTCGCCCTTCGACGTCAGCCTCGTGCCGCTCGTCGCCCCCTTGCGTCCGCTGCTCAACCTGACCTCCGGTCGCGGTGCGATCACCCGCGCCTACCAGGCCTTCGGCGGCGCCCCGAAGCCGTTGGTGAAGTGGGCCTTCCAGCTCTCCTCGGTGCAGAAGCTCGTCACCAAGCCCATCGCGCTGGCCACGCACCTCGACGATCCCGACTTCCTCGCCCAGGTCGAGGCCGTCGACCGGTTCATGGACAACATGATCGCCTATCCCGGCCGCTCCTTCGGCCAGCTCTACCACCGCTTCGTGAAGGAGAACGGGCTGGTCGACGGCACGTTCGAGACCGGCGACCGGACCATTCGGCTCTCCGACATCACCGCCCCGGTGCTCGTCTTCGGCGGCGCCGGCGACGGCATCGCCCCGGTGCCGGCGGTGCGCGCCGTCGTGCCGCTCCTGTCGGGCTCCGAGGAGGTCCGCTTCGAGATCGTGCCCGGCGGCCACCTCGGCATGCTGACCGGCCGCGCCGCCCGCAACACCACCTGGGCCGTGCTGGACGAGTGGATCTCTCAGTGGTCCACGGCGCCCGACCCCGCGGCGACGGCCTCGGACTCCCCCGGGGACGACGGCGAGGGCGACGAGGGGGCCATCGGCACCGGCCGTCGCACGCACCGGTCCACCACCTCGCGCTCACTCGCCCGCTAGTCCGGTCGGAACGACCGACAGGGCCCCGATCACCACGGGGCCCTAGTCATTTCGGGCCAGAGAACCCGATCTCGTCGTCCGGCGCCGAATGTCGGCGCGGCGATCTATGGTGGCCGAAGTACGACGCAGCAATCGTGCGCTCCCCACATCTCTGCTCGCGCTCTCGCCACTCAAGGACTCCCATGACGACGGCCAGTGCCTCACTGCGCTTGATGAAGACGTCGACCGAGGAGTCCGAGGCGCCGGACCAGCCGGCCTTGACCTCGGTGGTCGGGGTCGGGCCCGCCGACGGTCGGCTCGCACACCGGGCCACCCAGGGGATCACGCGCGGTGTCCCCGCTCCGAAGAGCCGCCTGGAGACGGAGAACGAGCTGGTCGGGTTCGTGTGCGACCTGCTCCAGGCTCCCGACACGGCTGTCGGCACGATCTCCGGCGGGCTCCACGAGTCGGCGCTGATGGTCCTGCGCGCGGCCCGCGACGCACGCCCCCACCTGCGGCGTCCCTCCGTGGTGCTCCCGCAGTCGGCCCACCCCGCCTGGTTCGCCGCCGCTGCCGACGTCGGGGTCACACCCGCGGTCGCGCCCGTCTCGATCGACGGATCGGTCGAGGTCGGACCCATGACAGCGCTCATCCGCGACCAGACCGTGCTGGTGGTCGCCTCGGCCCCCTCCTACACCCACGGCCGGGTCGATCACGTTGCCTGGATCGCCGCCGCCAGCGCCGCGCACGCCGTCCCCCTCCACGTCGACGCCTCGAGCGGCGGCTGGGCCTTGGCCTACGCCGAGCTCGCCGGCCGGCTGCGCCAGCCCTGGGGCTTCGCCGTGCCGGGCGTCTCCTCGATCACCCTCGACGTCGGTCCCGACCGGGGCACGAGCGCCGACGTCTCGATGCTCGTCCACCGTGAGCCGGCTGAGCGGCGGGCCGTGCACGCGTCCGCCCTCGCCTCCCGCGGGCCCCTCGACTCCGATGTCGCGTGGAGCGCGCCGAGCGCTGTGGTCGCCGAGCTCACCGAGACGCTGCGCGAGGTCGGCCACCTGCGCTGCGCCGGGCTCTCCCTCGATGCGCTCGACGCGACGGCCGAGCTCGCGGCCGGCCTCGTCGGCGCCCGCGGCATCACCCTGGTGGCCCAGCCCGACGCCACCACGCTCGTCCTGCGTGCCGACGCGACCTGCGACGCGTTCGTCTTCGCCGACGCGCTGCACCACCGGGGCTGGACGGCGAGCCCGTTCTTCCCCGACCAGGGGCCACCGATGCTGCGGTTCGCGGTGACGGCCGCGATGCTCCCACTCGTGCCGCAGTGCCTTGCCGCGATGGACGACGCCGTGAGCGAGGCGCGAGCCCGCGGACGCGCCCGGGTCGACCCGACCCTCCAGCGACTGCTCGAGAAGCTCGATGCCCACGACGTCAGCGAGTACGCCGCCGAGCTGTTGCTCGACGCAGCGGCCGTGCTCGACGAGTCCGACTCCGACGAGCCCGAGCGTCGCCAGGCGACCAACCTGCTGCTCAAGGCCGCGCCGCCCGAGATCCGTGAGCTGCTTCTGACCTACCAGCGCGACCGGCTCAGCCGCCCGGTGCGCAGGGGCTCGCCGATCCTCACCTTCGCGCCCGCCACCGACGAGGACTGACCGCGACCGGCTGGACCTTCGGTCAGCAGCAGGTCAGCCGCAGATCAGCCGCAGATCAGCCGCCGGTCAGCCGACGGTCAGCCGACGATCGCCGTGACCTCGGCGAGCGTGTAGCGGCCTGCGTCGCTGCCTAGACCGCGCGCGACCTGGCCCGCGGTGGC